>JABWAY010000509.1 GCA_013360825.1 Candidatus Brocadiia bacterium
TCCGCCGCCGTCCGGCTCAGAAGTCGACCTGGGCGCGCAGGATCACCACGTTCTCGTCGTTCGAATGGCGCGCGTGGGTCCCGAACCGGATCTCCCGGCTGTCCTGCCTGTCGTACTCGTACTGCGTGAACGCGGCCGAGATCCGGACATGCGCGTTCGGATACCAGTTCACCCCCGCCGTGAATTCGTAGGCGCTCCGGCTCCCGCCGAACAGCGCCTTCTCCTCCATCACGTCGTTGAACCGGATCTGGCTGAACCGGCCGATGAACTGAATCGCCCCGAACCCGCCGTCGAACAGCGCCTTGTCCACCTCCGGCCGCTTGCCGGGCTTCCGGCTCCCGCCGATCCAGAACCCGATCGTGCCGTACCACGCCTGCGCGCGAAACGTCCGCTCCCACGTCCGGTCGAACTCGACCCGCGCCGAGTAGTACAGGTACTCGGCCTTCACATCCAGCGGCCCCCACGACCAGATCACCTCGGCCCCCAGCCGCGACAGCTCCTCCTCGAACCGGAACGCCATCCCGCCGGCGCGGTCGAAGTGAAACGCGGTGCCGGAGGCCGGCGTGCTCACGGTGAAGGGCATGACGTTGGACGCGCGGCGGGCGTTCCCGTGCGTCCCGCTCACCACGAACCAGAGCCCTTTCAGAGCCTCGACCTCCGAGGCGGCGGCGGGCGCGAACTGCAGCCGCGCCGCCAGATCCTTGTCGCTGTTCTCATCGCCGCCCACGCGGTTGCCGTTGAAGACGCCCACCGCGTACCCCAGGATTCCCTTGAACAGCACCCCGTGCACCATCGCGCCGAGATCGCGCCCCGGCGCCAGCATGCTCAGCAGAGATGCCTCCGGAAAATCCTGGTACTTGGCCCCCTCCAGGTAGGTTTCCGTCGAGAGAGGCTCCTTGAACAGCCCCGCGCGGATCTTCAATTCGTCCCAGCGGTTGAACTCGACCCACCCGAACTTGACGTCGGACGCCGGCGCGAACCGTCCGGTGAGGTGCAGCATCCAGGTCTTCCAGAGCCGCGCGTTGACCTCGATGGCGGCCTCGAAGAGCCGGAAGGAATTGTTTTTCCCGTCGCTTTCATTCAGCTGCCCGTGCCAGGTGTAGTGCGTGATGGCGTACGCGCCGATGTTCCCCGTGAATTCCCCGCCCGGCGACCGGAACTGGAGACCCTTGTCGAAGACGACATCGATCCCCGGCGCCGACGCCTTTGCCGTCTCGCCGCCCGGCGCCGCCGAGGCGGCGGCCCCCTGTTCCAGCGCCCGGACGCGCTCTTCCAGCGTCTTCTCCTGCGCGCCCGCGACCGAAAAGAAAACTGCGACCAGGGCCATCGCCGTGCAGACGGGGAGTCTCATAGGGTCCCTCAGTCAAGGTGTTCGCGGAAACAGGTCTGGCGACCGGGTATTGCAACTGCCGGGCCACACTGCCGAACCGCATCGGCGCACGAATTGCGATGGCGGGAGAGAATTTTCCGCCTGAAGTCAGGGATTTCCCCCAGTCAGGGCCGGCCTCCCCGCCGCCGATCGCACCGGGCCGGTCGCCGCAGCGCCTATTCAGACCGTCAGTGGGGAGGCGCACGCGGGAGATCGGCCCCCCACTCAGCGGGACCGCGCGCTGAAATGCCGCCGACGGCGCTTCGCAGAATGCCCGGACGGGTCGGCGGTCGGAACTCGACCTCCCAGGGGCGCTTCCATGAGAAGGCCCCCCGGATCAAGGACATTTTGGAGACCTGCACGCCGGAGCCAGCTCCCGCCACGCTTCCATCCGCACTCTTTGGACTCTTTTG
>JABWAY010000138.1 GCA_013360825.1 Candidatus Brocadiia bacterium
GCGCCCTTCGCGCCAGGCCTCGCGCGCCTGCTGGCGGGTCGCCTCCTCCCGCGACCCCGGTCCGGCCTGAGCCGGGGAGCGGAGACGCGGGTGGGGCCAGTGGACGATCGGGCGGTGGCCGAGTTCGACCTGGAAGGCGTGGGCCCGTCCGTCGCGGGTGAGGACGACGAGCTCGGGGCGTCCGTCGCGGGTCAGGTCGCACCAGAACGGGACGCAGAGGGAGACTTCAGCCCGGAGGTTCCAGGTCCAGCCGTCGGTGCCGTCCGCGCCCCGGAGGACGGTCAGATATCCGTCCGCCCCGATGGCCGCCACTTCGGGCAACCCGTCCCCGTCGAGGTCCCGGAGCGAGGGCATCCCGCCGGGCGTGACCGGAAGCCGGCGGCGCCAGCGTTCCTCGCCGGTCCGGGCGTCCAGAACGACGACTTCGGAGGAGATCCCCGCGACCACGACCGTTCCCGAGCCGACCGCCGGCGAATGGGTCACGGGGATGAGGCCGAGGTCGCGCGACCAGAGGATCTCGACGGCCCCCCGGTCGCCGAGCCGGGCGCGCGCCACCCGCCCGGACTGGGTCGTGAAGACGGCGTCGGGGCCGTCGGCCACGATCGAGCAGGGGACGGATCCGGGGTTGAAGGCGCCGGTCTCCTTGCCCGTCGCAGGGTCGAGGAAACGGATCGTTCCGTCCTGGACCGGGACCCAGAGTGCCGTCCCGACGAGGGCCGCCGCGGCCCGGCGCGGGCGGCCGAGCGGGGCTTTCCAGAGTGTCCCTCCGTCGCGGCTCCGGAACGCCTCCAGCGTGCCGCCGGCACTGTCGCGGTCCCCGAAAAGGATTTCATCGGCGCCGTCGCCGTCCAGGTCCGCCGCGTACGGCCTGGTCCAGCCGCGGTACCGGGAGTGATCCCACAGGGTCTTTCCGGCCGCGGGGTCGAACACCGCCATGCCGCTTCCCTCGACCGCGTACCGGAGGGCGCCGTCCACGCGCACCGGGACGACGCGATACCGGCCGACGAGCGCAGTTTCCGCGAGCAGGAGTCCATCCCGGGCTCGGACGGTCCGCGCGGGGGTGCCCGGGATGAAGAGCGTGTCCGCCGGGTCGCCGTCGGCGGCGGGCGTCTCGGTGAAGTAATGCGCCGCGCCCTGGCGCCAGAGGAGCGGCGGCGCCTCCGGAGTGAGGACGTGAACGACCCCGCCCTCGGACTGGATCGCGATGTCCTGCCGGCCGTCGCCGTCAAAGTCCGCGAGGAGAGGCGTGGAGGCGACGCGTTCCGCGAGCTCGTAGCGCCAGGCGACCGACCAGGTCACGGGGTCGATGGCGATGAGCGAGGAGCGCGAAGGAATCAGGATCTCCGGGAGACCGTCGCCGGTGAGGTCGAGAAAAACGGCGCGGGGGAAGGCAGCGGCGAACGGAAGCCGCTGCAGCGTCCGCATCGGGTTCAGGGCGATGACCTCGATGAATTCCTCCCGCGGCTGGAGGATCTCCGGAACGCCGTCCCCGTCGAGATCCGCCACCGCGCCGGCTCCCTGAGAGTACGCCTGGAGGCCGACGGGGAGGGTCGCGAAGTCCTTTCCGTCGACGCCGGAAATCGCGCGGTAAAGCGTCGGCGCGCCCGCGACGACCCATCCGTCGTCGAATCCGTCACCGTTCAGGTCCGCCGCGAAATGGTAGTTGCCCGCACCGTCGGTGCGGTGCCAGAGCGTGCGTCCGTCCGCCCCGGAGACGCCCTCGAGAAGGTCCGCCCCGTGAAGGATGATGTCCGGCGCCCCGTCCGCATCCAGCCGCGCAGGGCAGGGATACGGCCAGGCCGGGAGCGGCTTCCACCAGATCCGCCGGCCGTCGAGCCCGCGCAGCACACCCACGGCGGACCCGGTCCACACGAAAATGTCCGCGATTCCGTCGCCGTCATGGTCCCCGTACGACTGCGCGTTCTCGCACTCCGCAACAGTCCATCGGTGCCGCAGCGTCCCCGTCGCCCCCTCCAGCACGCTGACCTGCCCCCCGCCGCCGAACAGGACCTCGTTGCGCAGGTCCCCGTCCAGGTCGGCGATGTCCACCTGCAGCGGGCGGAGCACGGCCATCGCGTCCGGCAGCCCCTCGACGATCCAGAGCAGGCGCCCGGTCCGCCCCTCGATCGCCCGCAGCCGGCCGGGCTTCCCGTTGGCGACAAGGATGTCGGGGTACCGGTCGCCGTTGAGGTCGCCGGCGACCCAGCTGGAATGGAACGGATCGCAGGTGTGGGTCCAGAGCGTCAGGGCGGGAAGCGTCACCGCGACGCGGGTCATCTCGCCCTTCCGCACCTCGAACGTCACCGGCCGGGGACGGTGGTTCTGCGCCTGGGACTCCCCGATCCAGATGCCGGTCTTCGCCGGGAAGTCCTCGAGCGGGGCCGCGGCCACGAGCGTCTCGCCGGACTCGACATGCTTCAGGCGCATCCCGGCCTCAGGGGGATCCGCCGAGATCGTGAGCAGTCCCATCTCGTGGATCAGCGACTTCCGGAGCGTCTTGCTCCCGCCGGACTCGAGGACCACCGTCTCGACGTGCTCCACGTGGGCCGCGAGCCGCAGCGTGATCTCCTGCGCGCCGGAGGTCAGGCGCGCCTCCAGCGGCGTCGTCCCGAGCGCCCGGCCCCCGCACCACGCCTGCGCTCCGGCCGGCGTCGATTCGATCCGCAACGTTCCGAAGAGCGACGGAGTGTCGACGACGACCGGGACGCGCGAACGCGCCTTCACCTCGAACTCCTGCTCGTGGGGCCGGCAGTCGTCGCGCTCCACGACGAGCCGGACCTTGCCGGGAGGCCAGACGCGGAGCACCGGCCCGTCACGCGCTCCCCCGTCGAGGAAGACTCGTGCGCCCCGGAGATCTCCCTGGAGTTCGATCTCGCCCGGGGCCAGCACGAGCCAGAGTCCCGCCCCGGCGAGCGCGACCGCGGCGGCGATCGCCGCCGAGGCGAGGGGGTTCCGGGCGATCCGGCGGCGCATCCGGTAAACCAGGCTCGCACGGCGCGCCTGGATCGGCTCCCCGGCGAGCCAGCGGTCCAGGTCGGTCGCCATGTCCGCCGCGGACGCGTAGCGACGCGCCGCGTCTTTCTCCATCGCTTTCTGCACGATCGTTTCGAGGTCCCGGTCCACGTGCGGCGCGATTTTCCGGAGCGGCGGCGGATCGGTGTTCACGACCGCGTTGATGATCTCGCCGATCGATTCCCCGGCGAACGGGACCTGAAGCGACAGCATTTCGTAGAGCGTCGCGCCCAGCGAGTAGATGTCCGTCGCCGGCCCGATCCCTTTCCGGTCCCCGCGCGCCTGCTCCGGCGCCATGTAGGCCGGCGTTCCGACCACCGCCCCGGAGACGGTCAGGGCCGAAGAGCTCGCGGCGTCGCGCGCGAGGCCGAAGTCGATCAGCACCGCCTTGTCCTGCCACTCCGGGGAGGGGAGTTTCGCGTCGCCGCCGGTTTCCGCGATCGACGGAGCGACCGCGGACGGCGATCCGGATGCCGGTGTCCCCCGTCCGAAGAGCCGCTTCATGAAGAGGCTCAACCGGGGCGACGTGCTGCGCGCCCCGTCGCCGTCCTCGCGGCGTCGCTCGCCGCGGAGGAGCATGACGTTCAGGGGCTTCACGTCGCGGTGCACGATCCCGTGCTCGTGGGCATGCTGCAGGGCCCGCGCGATCTGGGACGCGATCGCCGCAGCCCGGACGGGGTCGATGCGCTGCGTCTTGAGGATCCGGGAGAGGTCCAGTCCCCGGAGGTACTCCATGACATAGAACCGGGTTTCCCCCTCGACCCCCGCCTCCAGTACCGGGCAGATGTGGGGATGGGACAACTGCCCCAGGACCTGGACTTCGCGCTCGAACCGTTCCACCGCCTCCGGATGGTCAAACGCCGAGCTGGGAAGGACCTTGATCGCCACCTCGCGCCCGACGGACGTCTGCACGCCGAGGTAGATCGTCCCCATCCCTCCCCGCCCGATCCGGCGCACCACGTGGTACGCGCCCAGCTTGCGGGGCTGGTCGTCGCGTTTCTCGCCGGCCGGCGATCCGGTCGAGCCCGGCGCGGCGACCGTCTGTCCGCCGAATAACGCGGGGCCCCCGGCGACCGGTGGCCCCTCGCCCGCGGAATTTCCGAGCCGGGTCGCATCCATCGGGGAGGGCGTTCCGCCAGGCGGGGTCGGGTCCACGCGTCGATTCTATGGAAGCCCGGGACAAAACCCCGCTTTTCCGGAGGGCGCCACAGTCACCTCCGGGACGCTCAGGCGCCGGAAACGCTCGCCGCAGGGACCCCCGCTTCCCGCTCCACGACCTTCCCGTGCAGGTCGTATCCCTCCGCCCGCGTCACCTTCACGCGCAGCAGGTCCCCCACCTTCGGCTTTCCCCCCGTCAGGTAGATCACGCCGTCGATCTCCGGCGCGTCCCCGTACGTCCGCCCGACCCAGCGCTTCCCCGCCTTCGAGTCGACCAGCACCTCGACATCCTGCCCGAGCCATTTCCGCTGCCGGTCGAACGCCACCGCCTGCTGCGCGCGCATGATCCGGTCGTACCGCGCCTCCTTGACCGCCTCGTCCACCTGCCCCGGATAGCGCCCCGCCGGCGTCCCTTTCTCCGGCGAGTACTTGAACGCCCCCGCCCGGTCGAATTTCGCCTCCTTCACGAACGCCTCCAGCTCGTCGAAGTCCGCGTCGGTCTCGCCAGGGAACCCGACGATGAACGTCGTCCGCAGCACCAGCCCCGGAACTCCCGCCCGCAGCCGGCGCATCAGGTCCAGCGTCTCCGCCTTCGTGATCTGGCGCTTCATCCCTTTCAGCATCGGATCGCTGATGTGCTGAAGCGGCATGTCCACGTACTTGACGACGTTCGGGGTGGACGCAATCGCCTCGATCATGGCGTCGGTGAAATACGACGGGTAGGCGTACATCAGGCGGACCCAGCGGACGCCGGGGACCGCCGCGATCTCCCGGAGCAGCCGGGGCAGCTCGAACCCCCCGTACAGGTCCTTCCCGTAGCTCGTCGTGTCCTGCGCGATCAGGTTGATCTCCTTCGCGCCGTCCGCCGCCAGCTCCCGCACCTCCTGGAGCACCATCTCGACCGGCTTCGACCGGTGTACGCCGCGGATCTTCGGGATGATGCAGAAGGTGCAGACGTTGTCGCACCCTTCGCTGATCTTCACGTACGCCGTGTGCCGCGGCGTCAGCCGGAGCCGCCCCACGTCCGCGCTGCACTCCCGGTCGTTCCGCTCCACCTGGTACCGCTCGGGCGACTTTGCGCGCCGCGACTTCACCTTCTTCGTCAGGTCCTCGCAGAGCTGCGCGATCTTCTCCTCGCCCATGATCCCCAGGAACGCGTCCACGTCCGGCAGCAGCTCGAGGAGCTTGTCCTTGTCCCGCTGCGCCAGGCACCCCGCCACCACGACCCCCGAGGCGCTCCCCTTCTTCTTCAGCTCGCACGCCTCCTGGATGACGCCGATCGACTCCTGCCGCGACGCTTCGAGAAACCCGCAGGTGTTCACGACGATGATGTCCGCCTGGTCGGCATCCTCGCAGACCGCGAAGTCGTCGAGGACGAGCCGGCCGAGGAGGACCTCGCTGTCCACGAGGTTCTTCGGGCAGCCGAGGGAAATGAAGTGGACGGTGCCTGTGGGCATGGGGGGAAAGAGGATAGCCGAAACGTCGGGCCGAAGGAATGGGGGTTTGGACCCGCCAGCGGGTCCCGGCGCTACTGCACCAGCGAATACCTCTTCGACGTCCGGTAAACCCCGCCCTCGTCGAGCGACCAGATCACGGTGATGATGCACCAGACCTGCCCTCCGACGTACGGCAGCGACTCGTTGTCGCAGCGTTCCTTCTGGCCGAACTTCGCGGGGAGTTCCTTCAGGATTTCGATCTCCGCCGATCGGTCGTCGTGCCGGTCTTCCGTGTGCGCGACCGCCGACATCCGCCCCGTCCACGGCCCGCGGAAGATCACGCTTCCCAGCCACCGCCGTGCGGCGTACCGGACGCCGGTCGCGGGGTCGGTCATCGGGAGTGGGCGGCCGCTGACGTTCCCGTCGAAGTCGGGAAGGATGTCGCCGGTGATCTCGCCGACGCTCAAGGTCCGTTTCTTCGGACGCGCCGGGTCCGCGAGGATGTCGTCGAGGTGGAGATCCCACGCGGCCTGGAGCTTTTTCTCGTCGCCGAAGAGATTCGTGAGGAGGAACGTGGCGTAGCGGTGGAGGTCGCTCTTGACCCCCTCGATCCGGTCGACGGCGCAGCGCTCGAGGGAGGCGAGGGCGCCGACCAGGTCGTTGACGAGGCCGTTCTTGTGGGTCATGAGGAGGTGGACGAGGACCCAGGCGATGTCCCCGTCGACCCGGCTGAAATTCTCCGCGCGGGTCTGGAGGACCTGGGTCACGGCCGGCATCGCGCCGGCGGCCTTGAGCTGTCTCAGCCGGTCGATCATCGCGGGCCAGGACTGTGTCTCCGCGGCCTTGACCTTCCGGTTGGCCCAGGAAAGGTAGGCGGCGAGTCCCTCGTCGAGCCAGGTCGGGGAGCCGGTCCAGAGGACATGGCGGTAGAACAGGTGTGAGAACGCGTGCCAGAGCGTCGCCCAGTGCTCGGGGGTGAGCTTTCCTCCCTCGATGAGCACCCCGACGGTGTTCCGGTACCCCGCGCCAAGGTGCTTGTCGCCGGCGATCCCCGCCCGGGTCTCCCACGCCGCAAACTCCGCCATGTCCGTGAAGATCACCAGAAACGCGGCATCGCGGCGCTCGTCCTTCCACATCCCCTTGTTCTCCCCCATCCCGACCCGGAGAACCTCCCGTGAGAGCCCGAACTGCTTCTCGAACTCGTTCGAGATGTCCGTCAGGCCGGCCTTGAGCTCGGTCCGGAACGGGGCGAGCGCGCCCTTGTCCTTCGCGAAAATCGGCAGCCGCCCGACGGTGTCCACGACGGCGTACCCCTCCGGCAGGTCGGGCGCCTCGGCGGCCGCCGGCTTCGCCCCCTGGGCGCGCGCGGTCCCGGCGGAAAGAACCAGCACGAAGACGGCGATGGCGCGCAGCATGTTCGGCCTCCGGTCGAGCCCCCGGCGCGATTCTACGTCTCCGGGTCCGGATTGCGTGCTGCGGAAGTGCCGGGGGAGGGCGCTGATTTCCCCCGGAAATCCGAAACCCGGTCCCGGCCGGTGCGTGTATGGTCGGGAGATGCGCGTTCCCTCCTTCATCCTGGCCCTCACCCTCTGCGCCGCCGCGGGGGACGTCGAGGAGTTCACCTGCGACGACTCCGCGGGGTTCCAGACCGCAGGAGCGGACGGGAAGGCGCCCGCGGGGGCGGCGGTGAAGGCCGAGGGCGGCCAACTCGTGCTCTCGTACGAGCGGTCGCGGATCTCGCCCCTGGCCCACGACGCCCTCATGACGGAATTCACGGAGCTGGCGCTCACCCTTCGTCCCGGATCGGACGGAACCTGGGTGGTCGTGCTGAAGGACCGGGACGGCGCGACGTTTCACCACCCGTTTTCCCTCCCGGGCGGCCGGTGGACGACCGTGACGCTCCGGCCTGCGGACTTCACGCTGAACCACGATTCGCCGGTCCGGAAAGGCGCGCTGGACGCCGCGCGCCTCGGCTGCGGGTGGGTCCTGATCGATGCGGCCGCCATCCGGAAGAACGAAGCGGGGATTGCCGAACTCCGGGTGGATGCCGTCCGGATCACGCGGTCCCAGGCGCAGGAGACGGCGGGGGACTGGGTCGTGGATACGTCGGCGGAAGTCGCCGCAAGCCGCCGGCACCGCGGACTTCTGACCGTGCGCGCCGGCGCGACGCTGACCGTCTCCGGACCGAGGTTCGAACTCGAGGGGAATCTCCGCCTGGAGGACGGCGCGGCCCTCAGGGTCGCGGGCGGCGTGCTCCACATCCCGCAGCGCTTCCACCATGAACGCACCCTCGTGCTCGCGGGAACGGCCCGGATGGAACTCCGGGACGCGCTCGTCGTCACCCGCGTCCCCGCAAAGATCGGGATGGAGGGTGCCGGGACGCTGTCGCTGGTCGCCACGGAGTGCGTGGGCGGATTCACGGTCGACGTCCCCCCGCGCGCCACGGTCGATCTCCGCGCGGCCGTGGCACCCGGGGAGTTCGTGATCGCGCCGGGCGGGCGGGTCGACGTGCAGGATTCGCGCCAGGTCATCCTCTGGCTCATGCTCGGCACGAACTTCCGCGGAACCCTCACCGTTCCCGGGGATGCCGTCGCCGCCCCCTGGACCGCCGACGCAGGCCACGCCGTCACCGTGCAGAACTCCACGGGCCTCCGCTGGGGGGTCGTCTCCCTCCCCGGCTCCGACGGCGCCATCCGCGGATCGCGCCTCACCGCCGCCGGCCTCCTGTTCGGCGGAAAAGACACCGTCGCGCTCGACCGCCTCACGAACGGCGAGGGGATCGGATCCTGGCGCGTCCCGTCCCCGAACCGGGTCCTCGCCTTCGAACGCACGACCGTCGACGCCTGGAACGTCTACGTCACCGACGCCGCACAGGTCACCGTGAGCAACTCCACGTTCGGGGAAGCGATGGGGTTCGGGGGCGGGCGGCTGGACGTGACGGACTCGACGGTGGACGGCAAGGGCGGGTACGTCTCCGCCACCGGAAAGAGCGAACTGCGCCTGACGCGCTGCCGCCTCACCTGCCTCGCCCTCGCGCGCGACGACGCGACGCTGGTCCTCACCGAGTGCGTCGTCACCGGAGATGTCCGCGCCGCCGACCGCGGCCGGGTGCGCCTCGTCCGCACGGAAGTCTCCGGCGCCGTCGTCGCCGACCCGACGGCGGAGATCACCCGCGAGTAGCCCCCCCTACTCGTGGAACTCCCGCGGGCGGTCGGCGCTCCGGCAGAACTCCTCGACCGTCCCCTCCGCCGCCCGCCCCTCGTCGGCCCGGCCGTCCAGAAAGGCCACCAGGTCGAGCTCCTGCCCCGGCGTCCCGAGCTCCCGCCGGAACTTCCGCACGATCCCGACGGCGGGAAGCGCATCCCGGCCCATCACGCGCTCCAGATCGAAACTCACGATTCCCTGGTACGACCGGTAGACGACCTCGGTGCAGACGAGCCGGTCGGAGGTCCGGAAATCGAACTCGAAATCGTACGGCTTCCCCTGGTGCGCGAACGCCTGCGCGATCGCTTCCGCCTTCTGCTCCCGCGTCGCCCGGGGACGGAGGACGGCGACGCAGTCCGCGTGGATTGAATGCTCCAGCGAGCTGAAGACCACCCCCTCGCTCACCGCTTCGATGACCGCGTGCCGGTGCCCGTCCGCGGCCGGCCTGCGGAACGCCTCGAGCTTTCCCTTCACGTCCGGATGCTCGAGAAGCCCCAGCGCTTCCAGGTCCGCCGCGGTCCCGACGTAGAGCGCCGCGTGCGGCCAGAATCCGGGGAGGAAGGCGTTGGAGAGGAAGAAATTCCGGCGCTCCAGCAGGATGTCGCCGGGTTCGAGGCGGGTGCGCAGGGTCTCGATCTGCTCGTGGGAGATGAGCGGGGGGCGCGCCACGACGCGTGTGTCGCCGATCCAGACGCTGAGCTGCGACTGGACCGCGTAGACCGGGGTGTAGGCGTCGTCCTTCACCCGCGCGACCACGCGCCGGAGCCAGTTGCGGTGCCGCTGGACGTCGGCGCTCCGGACGGACACGATGCCGCGCCGGATCCGCTCCTCGAACCACGCCATCCGAGCGGGCTCCCAGATCCCCTGCTCCCGCCAGAGTGGCGCGCGCTCTTCGAACCACGCGGCCATTTCCTCGAAGCGTTCTCCGTTCCCGTCCGAGCCGACGCCGGCGGAGATGCGGTCGAACATCCCGGCGGCGATCCCCCACCGCGGGTCGGGCTCGTTGAGTTTGCGCCGGCCCTCGTCCCAGTCCTGGAAGGCGACGACCAGGCGGCCGCTCGACTCGAACAGCGCGGTGGCGGCGGCATAGGAGACCAGGAAGCAGCGCGCGCGCAGCGCCGGGTCCCGGACCGCCTCGAATCCCGCGTAGACGGCGGCGAGGCGGAGGAGGGCGCTCCGGTAGGTGAGGAACGTCATGTAGGTAGCGCGCAGGTCGTCGTCCTCGGAGGCGAGCATCGCCTTCCGCCCGGACGCCGTCATCGCGCCCTGGATCCGCCCGCGCAGCTCCGGGAGGCGTTCGCAGGCGGCGTCCATCCCCGCGGCGAGTTCCTCCAGACGCGCGGCGTCCGCGCGCACCTGCAGTTCCAGCTCGGCCGGCGGGATCCCCGCGAGGGCGCTCGGGAGAAGTTCGAAGACCGCCTCCCCCTGCGCGGAGATCCGCCCGAGGTAGAGGCCGGCGACGAACAGCACCCCGCCCGCCGCGCCCGCGGCGGTCCATCGGGCCCAGAGCGGCCAAACGGGGAGCCCGGCGCG
>JABWAY010000510.1 GCA_013360825.1 Candidatus Brocadiia bacterium
TCCGCCGGGAGGAGGCCGCGGGGGTCGATCCCGGGCTCGCCGTGACGTTCTCCCCGGCGGCCGGCGGGGCCGCCTGGAGCGCCGCCGACTCCGCGCGCGTCCTCCACCTCCTCGCGGCGATCCCCCACGGGGTCACCGCCATGTCGTCGCAGGTGGACGGGCTGGTCGAGTCGTCCACGAATCTCGCGGTCGTCGAGTCGGACGCCGGCGCCGTCCATGTCCTCTGCACCAGCCGCTCCTCCGTCATGTCCTCCCTCGAGCAGGTGGCGCTCCAGCACCGCGCCCTCGCCGCCCTCGCCGGCGCGCAGTGCGAACAGGGCCCCCGCACCCCGGGGTGGCAGCCCGACCCGTCCAGCCGCGTCCTCGCCGCCGTGCGCGAAAGCTTCCGGGCCGTCTTCGGCGCCGAACCCCGCGTCACCGGCATCCACGCCGGCCTCGAATGCGGCGTCCTCCGGGAACGCTCCCCGGGGCTCGACATGGTCTCGTTCGGCCCCGACATCCGCGGCGCCCACTCCCCGGACGAGCGCGTCCGGATCGCCTCCGTCCAGAACGTCTATCGCCTCCTCGGCGACGTCCTCGGACGCCTCGCCGGCCGCTGATCCCCCGCCGGGCGGCAACCCCGCCCGCGGCGCTCAGTCCCTGTTCACCTTCGTCATCTTGATCATCTGGCCGTTGGGGGGAAGCGGCAGGACCTCGACCTTGTCCATGAAGTTCTTCATGACCTCGAAGCTCATCCGCGTCTTCTGGTCTTCCTTGAACGCCCCGCCGCAGGTGTACGAGTAGATCGCGACGATCAGCTCGTTCCCGCTCGACAGCGCCGCGACGTGGAACGCCGGCGCCCCCGGCGGCGAGTTCGAGACCATCATCGTGCAGGCCTCGTCCACCGCCTGCTCCAGCCCCGAGGCCGTGTCGTCCGAAAACTTCAGCCGCGACACCTGGGAGGCCAGCATCGACCGCACCCACTCCAGATCCTCCAGGTCGCACGGCACCCGGATCTCGACCGCCTTCCACTTCCGCGGCGGGTAACTCTTCACCGCCCCCGCCGGGTCCGCCGAGAAGAACGCCCCGCACCGCGGGCACCGGTAGCGCCCCTCCGCGCGGATCTCCAGGACCCCCCCGCAGGTCGGGCACTTGAACTGCACCGGGTACTGCCCCTTCTGCGGCGCGGCCGCGGGGGCCTCGCTCGCCTTCTTCTTCGGCTCCGGCGGCGGTTCCGGGGCCGGCGGCGCCGCCTTCTTCAGGCTCGCCAGCGCCGCGGACTCGTTCGGATAAATGTCGACCAGGGACTCCAGCCCGAGCATCTTGAACAGCGTCACCACCTTCGGCGGAACCGAGATCAGCTTCAGGTCCCCGTCCTTGTTCCGGAAGCGGTCCACGCACTTGATCAGCAGCCCCATCCCCGTGCTGTTGATGTAGCTGATTTCGGCGCAGTCGAGCATCAGGTACTTCACGCCGTCGTGCATGAACTTCTCGATCTGCTCTTCGAACTGCGGCACGGTGGAGGCGTCGATCGAGCCGGAGAGTTTCGCCAGCGTCGCATCCTGCCCGTCGCCGAGGGCGACGGTGCGCTGGTGGACCTGCAGCTTGGACACGGTGCCCCCCCGGAAGGTGGAAATAAAATGCGGTCGCCCATACTCCGGATGCCCCGCCCCCGTGTCAAGGACAAGCGGGAGTTGGGGTGCATGACCGTGGTTGCACCCCCCTGCGCGCCGCCGTTCGGGGCGATCACGCGGGCACCTTGAAGCGGTGGCCGTTTGGTGTTTGAGCGCGCGGTC
>JABWAY010000139.1 GCA_013360825.1 Candidatus Brocadiia bacterium
ACGGCGCGTTCGATCACGTTGCGCAGCTCGCGCACGTTGCCGGGCCAGTCGTAGGAGCCGAGCACGTCGAGCGCGGAAGTCGAGAGGCGCACGGCCGAGCGGTCGCGGACGCCGCGGCGCTCGAGGTAGGCGTCGAGCAGCACGCCAGCGATCTCCGCGATGTCCTCGCGGTGCGTGCGCAGCGGCGGCAGCGCGATCGGGAAGACGTTGAGGCGATAGAACAGGTCGGCGCGGAACTCCCCCTTCTGCACGCGCTCGGGCAGCGCTTCGTTGGTGAGCGCGATCACGCGCGCGTTGGCGACGCGCGTGCGCGACTCGCCGACGACCTGGAACTCGCCGTTCTCGAGCACACGCAGCAGCTTGGCCTGCATCTCCGGCGGCAGCGTGCCGACCTCGCCGCGCCACCGGGCGCCCACCACGTTGGCGATGAAGTGGCACACCGCCAGGAGCGCGCCGACGGCGAACACCAGGAGCGACCCGAAGAACCACGGGCTGGCCTCGAGCGGCGGGTAGGCCGTGAACATCACGGTCGCCTGCCCGCTGAGCATGGTGATCATGACGCCGAGCGACCCGGCGAGCATCATGCCGTACTCGACCCACGCCAGGCGCGGGGCCAGGAGGCGGGCGTTGAGCAGCACCGTCCCGCCGAAGAGCAGGCCGGCGACCTCGAAGAAGACGATCCAGAAGATCAGCATGGCGGCACCGTGGGCCCCGACGATGCGGTAGAACCACTCGGGGTCGCCGATGAGGTGCACGGCCTGCCAGCGCGTGAGGGCGATGAGCAGCGCGAACGTGCCGCCGGTGGCCAGGTACAGCACCGCCGTCACGGCGTTGAACATGATGAGCCGTTCGGCCGAGCGGTCGACGCGCAGGCCGGTGACCTGGCACGTCCGCCAGCCGTCGATGAGCGCGGTCATGGCCGCACCCCCTCGCTCGACAGCGCCTGTCCCGCAGCGCCGACGTCGATCCGCCCGACCATGCGGTGGTGGCCGGGGCCGCAGTACTCGTTGCACAGGATGTGGTAGACGCCGGACTCGCGCGGCGTGAGCGAGATGGCGCTGACGTAGCCGGGGAGCACCTGGAAGTTGAAGTTGTCGGGCTGCAGCGAGAGCCCGTGCTGCACGTCGAGCGACGACACCAGGAACCTGTACGTCTGGCCCTGCTCGAGCCGGAGGATCGGCTTGAACTGGAACCGCTGGCCCATGAGGTAGACGTCGCCGCCCGGCGGCGGCGCCACCACCGGCACGCCGTCGATCGCGTCGACCTGATGCGCCTGGATGAACGCCTCGGTCAGCCGGTTGAACTCCAGCGGGTCCACCCGGTAGCTCTGGAACGTCACCTGCTGCTCGCCGATGGCCGGCCAGACGAGCTGCATCATGACGAACATGGCCAGCGCCCACACGGCGGTGACGGTGAGCCACATCCGCTCGTCCCGGCCGAGCGGCGTCCACCAGCGCGCGGGCGAGCCCCGTCACGTCCGGCGTCCCGGTCATCCCCTCCTCCGGTACGAACCAGATGACTTCCGCGTACGCCCACGCCTCGGGATGAGCCGCGAACCCCGTCTCCTCGTGGGGGAGGACGAGCATCCGGGGTTTCCCGCGGCCGGGCGGTGTGAGCCCCCAGCGCGCTTCCAGCCCGTCCAGCAGGGCGTCCGCGAGGTCCACCAGCCCTTTCAGGTTCGCCCCGGGCGGGCCCACGGCGATCGCCCGGCGCCCTTCGAGAAAAATCGTCGCGCCGAGCCGCTCGCGCGCGTCGGCGGGGAGATCCTTCGCCATCCCGGCGCTTCGCGCGAAATCGCCGTGTTCGGCGCGCTGCCGGGCGAGCTCCACAAGGAGGGGGACCTGCTGTCCGGCATCCTCCAGCTCCCGCACCTCCTGCTCGAGAACGTCCAGCGACTGGAGGCGCGCGGCGGCCAGCGCGTCGAACGCGGCCTCCGGATCCGCCCCGGCGAGGAGGCCCCGCGTCGGGTCCGCGTCCGCGATGTCCACCGACTTCCAGCCGCGGAGCCCCCACGTCCCACGCGTCTTCGACAGCCGCACCGTGAACAGGGCCGGGCGGGAGTGGTCCGCCGGGCCGTCGGTGGTGAAGAGCGCCGGCCCGGCCGGCAGCGGGCGGTTGGGAGGCAGCCTCCGCCGGAGCGTCTCCGGGACGTCCCAGAGCAGAGGTCCCTGCAGCGTCGCGAACACGACGACGGCGCGGTCGCCCTCGACGCGGCGCGCGAGTTCCCGGACGAAACGCCGGTGCGGTCGCCCCTCCAGCGGCTCCGCCGGATCTTCCGTGCGGAGCGCATCCAGCCCGTGCGCGTCCGGCGCAAGGACGCCCAGCAGGCGTTCCCGGTCGATCCGCTCGAGGGCCTTGAAGAGCTTCTTCGCCACTTCCCCGACCAGCACCGCATCCGACGCGTCCGCCCCGGGGCGTTCCCTCGGCGGCGTTTCGGGAGCCTTCACGAGCCGCGCCCGCATCATCCAGGCGTGGTGTTCCGGAAATCGGAGAAAGAGACCGTCGGGCTCGGCCTCCGCGCAGGCCGCCTCCGGGTTGCGGCAGACGCCGACCGCGACGTGGTCGGCGGCGGAGTCGTCGAAGTCCACGAGGACCCAGAACTGCGCGGGGAGTCCGGCCGGCGCCGCGGCGAGCGGGATCGCGGCCCACCCCTCATCCGGCGGAATCCGTCCGGCAGGGACCGTCTCGGCATGGATCGGACGGAGCTCCCCGTCGCAGAGCGTGACGGTGAACGGGCGCGTCAGGCGGCCCGTCCGCGCGGCGTACAGCTCGATCCCGGCCAGCGTCGTTCCCGGAGGGCGATCGAACCGGACCGCGTGGGCGGCCCGGGAGCGCCAGAGGGTGAACGCGGCCCCGCGGTCGGCGCGCACCGTGTCCCCCGCGGGGAGAGTTCCGGCCGGCCAGGCAAGGGGCGGCTCGCCGGCCTCGGAAGACAGGCGGACCATCCAGTTGGACTCCTCGACCGGATGATGCCGCCCGCCGTAGTACCAGGTGGAGTGCGACTCCTCCGTCGTGTCGAGCGAGAGCACTCCGGCTTCTCCCTCGTTGAAATACACCACGACCATGACTCCCTCGGAGGCATCGACAGGAAGCGCGAGCCGGACCCAACCGGCGGTCTCCGGGAGCAGGCGCCCCTCCCAGGCCCCCTGGGCAAGGATCCTCCCCGCCCGGTCGACGGCGGCGATCTCGAACATCCGGCACGCCCCGCGCGCGGCGTGGAGTCGCACCGATGCGCCCTGAAAGTCCTCGTCGAACCAGACCGCCTGCCCCACGCCGCCCACCGACCGGGCGCCGTCCGGCTTTCCGTCGTCGTACTTGAGTTCGCGCGCGCCGGCCTGAAGCGCTGCGCACAGCAGACTGATCGCCACCACGGCGCTTCGCATGACTCCTCCTCCCTCCCCCGCCCTCAGTTCCGGCACGCCTTCCGGATCTCCGCATACTCCGGCTTCTCCCGCAGCGGCTCGAACGCCGCCTCCCCGTCCAGCCTGGCCCCGTCGTCAAACCCGAGCGCCACCGCTTCCTTCAGCCGCTCCAGCGCCCGCGCACCGTCTCCGCTCAGCGCCCGGACCCGGGCGTCCATGTAGAGCATCCCGGCCGCCCGCGAGATCGTCAGGTACCGGTCCGCCGCGCTCATCGCTTCCTTGTGCAACCCATGCGCCGCGTAGAACGCCTGCAGGAGCCAGAGGAGCCCGCGCGTCGCCTCGCGGATCGGCCCCTGCGCCGCGGGCTCCCTGGCCTGAAGGGCGGCGAGCATGAGCGCGCCCAGGATTTCTTCCACGACCCGTGCGGCGTCCGCCGGCGCGTGGACCCCCGCGAGCTTCGCCCGGCGGTCCTCGAACATCTTCTTCGCCGCGCGGCGCTGCTCCTCCTTCAGGGGGGTCGCCAGGACGCTCTCCTCCAGGGCGGCGATCGACCCCTCGTAGTCCAGCATCAGGAACCTGGCCGCGGCGATGTTCGAGAGGTTGGAGTTGAACTTCGGGTACAGCGCCCGCACCGCCTCGAAGTCCTCCAGCGCTCCCTTCATGTCCCCGCGATCCAGCCGCGCCAGCCCCCGGGTCATGCGGTAGGCCTCGAGGTGCCCCCAGCCGATGCAGTGCGCCGAGAACTCCTCCACCAGCCCGAGGTTTCCGCAGACATGTTCCGCATGGCACGCGACCCCCGCCCCGAGCCTCCACCAGACCGAGTCCCGCGGGACCCTGCGCATCAGTCTCGATGCCCGGCCGCCGTCCCCGCTTCGCGCCGCCATCTCCGCCCGCATGTAGGAGGCCCAGTCCCGGTCCGCCGCGCCCTCGTACCGGTCCAGCGCCGCCAGCGCCTCTGGGTCCGCGTCGGCGATCTGAAGCGCGGTGACCAGCGCCCGGACCGCCTCGGCGTGATGCGCCGACCATTCCGGGACACCCAGCACCGAGCGTGCCATCGCCTCCGATCCCGCGCGGTCCCCGAGCAGCCCCAGTGCCTCCGATGCGCGGACGAGCAGTTCCGGATTCCCCTCCAGCCGCGGCAGGATCTTCCTGATCCGCTGCAGTCCCTCCGCGCCCTTGCCCGCGAACCGGAGCGACTGCGCGTAGTCGAGGACGACCTCGGGGTTGAGCGGCTGGATCTGGAAGAGTTTCTCGCGCTCCGCGAGGCCGGCGGAGGGGTCCTGGTGCATCGTCTCCAGGATTTCCGCCCTGGCCCGGAGGGCCTCCACGAACCAGCGGTTGTCCTCGAGGGCGCGGTCGATCCGGACCAGTGCCTGGTCGGGATTCCCGTCCAGGAATGCGAGGATTGCCTCCCCGTAGGCGGCGCGCTCGCGGACGGCGCCGGTTTCGAGGACCCGCCGGAAGTCCCCGGACGCCGCGGCCCGGAGGTCCGCATCCCCCCGGCCCGCATCCCCTGTCCAGAGCGCCGCGCGCATCGAGATGCCGCTCGGCACGAAACCGACGTCGTTCGCGCCGACGCCGATGGCGATGCGCACGAGGTGCCCCCGCGCGTCCGACATCCGGTCGACGCGGATCAGGCCGCGCTCGAACCAGGCCAGCGAGTTGCGCGGGTTGAGACGCACCGCCTCGGTCAGTTCCGCGAGCGCCTCGTCTTCGCGCCCCGCCCGGCGGAGCGCCCGCCCGAGTTCATACCGGACCTCGTCGCTCTCGGGAAGGATCGTGCGCGCGCGCAGGAGGGTCTCGACTCCCTGGCGGGCGAACAGGTCCCGGTCCTTCCATCCCCCGCTGCGGTGAGCCTCGTCGGAGCGTTCGATCAGCGACTTGCCCTCGAGGATGAACGGGGTGGCCTCACGGGTCCGGCGTTCGAGTCCGGCCACCCGCTCGCGTTCGCGCAGTTCGCTCCGGTGGAGGCGCCAGGCCGCCCATCCCCCGAGCCCGAGGGCGACGGCCAGCCCGGACGCGGACACCGCGACGACGGCACGATGGCGGCGGGCCTTGAGGGCCAGCTTTTCCACGAGGCCGACGGGGCGGGCGTGGATCGGCTCCCCGTTCAGGAACCGCCCGAGGTCCGCCTCGAACTCCGCGGACCCGGCGTACCGCCGCGCCGGATCCTTGTGCATTGCCTTCTGGATGATCACCTCGAGGTCGCGGTGGAGCCCCGCGCGGAGGGCGGAGGGAGGGACCGGGTCGGTGTCGATCACCTGGCGAACGATGTCCATGCTGCTCTCGCCCGTGAACGGAGGCTTCCCGCAGACGAGTTCGTAGAGCGTCGCGCCGAGGGAGTAGACGTCCGAAAGCGCCGTGGCGTGCGAGGCCTGCCCGATGGCCTGCTCGGGGGACATGTATGCCGGCGTCCCGAACGCGCTCCCACTCTCCGTCAGTCCCATCGTATTCGACAGGTCGCGGGCGAGGCCGAAATCGCCGAGGAAGCCGCGGAGGTCGCGGTCCAGGAGGATGTTGTGGGGTTTCACGTCCCGGTGGACGACCCCCGTGCGGTGGGCCAGCGCAAGCACCCCCGCCATCTCCCGGGCGATCCTCGCCGCGTCGCGCGGCGGAAACGGCCCGTTCTCCTCCACGTGCTGCTTCGCCGAGTGCCCGTCGATGAAATCCATCGTGAAGTAGAGCCGGTCGCCGTCGCGCCCGATGTCGTGGATCTGGACCAGGTGCGGGTGGCGCCCCATCCGCGCGACGACCGCCGCCTCCCGCCGGAAACGCTCGACGTCGGCCTCCGTCGACTGCGAGCCCGCGATCATCACCTTCAGGGCGACCTCCCGGCGCAGCTCGGGGTCGAGCGCCCGGTAGACGACCCCCATGCCGCCGCGACCGAGCTCGCGCAGGATCCGGTACGGCCCGATCACGTCCGGAGCCCGCCGGATCCCGCTCGGCGGCGCACCCCCGGCCCCTTCGCTCCGCGTGATCGTGCGGTCCGAACGCGAAGCGGACGGGGTCGACGGGCGCGTCCGGCTCGACCGCCCGTCGATGGCGTTCTCCAGCGACTCCAGCTGCTTCGCGGAGATCACCCCTCCGGCCACCAGCACCGCGCCCAGCCCGCGGCCGCCACCGGGCGACGAGGCCTCCGCGACGGCCCGGTCGATCGCCTGGTCCGTCGCCCAGCCGCGAACGCGGACCAGTTCGGCCAGTGCGCGGTCGCGCTTCGTGAGCCCTTCCGGGGATCCGGTCATCGCCGGGGATCCTACCGTCCCGGGGGAGATTGCGCCCCTGCGACCGTCGGCGCCCCCGGCCGCCCGGCTCCGGGGCCGCGGCTCACCGGCACTGCGTCCGCAGCCCCTCGTAATCCGGGAAGGGGCGGACGGCGTCGAACGCGGGCTCCACGTCGAGTGCCGCCCCCTCGTCGAACCCCTGTTCGATCGCCTCCCGCAGGAGCCGGATCGACGTCTCGGCCTTTCCGCGCGCGGCGTAGGCCCTTGCCTGCCGGAACAGGATCCGCCCGTCCCGCCGGAGCCTCAGATACTGCGCCCCGGCGTCGCTCGACTTCTTCGCCAGACCGTTCCGCCAGTAGAACTCCTGGAGCAGCCACCAGATCCCGCGGACCGCCTCCCGCGCCGCCCCCAGACTCTCTGCGCTCGCGCCGTGCTGTCCCATCGCCAGCGTCACCATTCCCGCCATCGACTCGACGATTCCCCCCGCCTCCTCCGCCGACTTCGCCGCGCCCGCACGCTTCTTCAGGTCCACGAACAGCGTCTTCACCTGGGTCTTCATGGCCTCCGGCACGGGCGATTTGAGAAACCCCGTCTCCAGGACGTCCATCGCCTCCACGTAGCGCCCCTGGAGATACAGCGCCGCGGCCAGGTTGCTGTAGTGCCCCGCGATCGCGGGACTCGCTTCGATGATCCGCCGGAAATGCCCCTCCGCCTCCTCCACCTGCCCCAGGTCCATGAGGAAGATCGCCTCGTTCAGGTGAACCGGCGCGTTCTTCGCCCGTCCCCGGCGCGCGATGTCGAGCGCGGCCCGCAGGTTTCCGCAGTTCCACTCCGCCCAGGAAATCGACCAGAGATTGTTCTGCCAGGCCCACGTCCCCGGCTTCCCCTTCCGGTAGCACCTCAGCGCGTCCGCATGCCGCCCCTCCTCCCCGTACATCGCCCCCAGGCGCATCTGCAGAGCGTCCGGATCGTAGTCCGCCGCGTTCGACTGCGCATGCGCCCGCGCCTCGTCGAACTTCCCCCGGAACATCAGCGCTTCCTCGGCCACCCAGGACGCCTGGTATCGAAGCGCCTTCCCGGCGGCGACGGCGTGTGCGCGGCGCGCGGTCGCCTCGGCCTCCTCGAACCCGCCGGCGTGGAGCAGGGCCTGGGCTCCGCGGATCAGCCAGACGGCGCTGGTGGAGCCCTGGAGGACGTCGTTCACGATCTCGCGCGCCTCGTCCGTCCGGCCGAGCACCGAGAGCGAGCGCGCGTACTCGATCGCCGCTTCCGGATTGCGCGGTCGCAGTTCCGCGAGCCGCCGTCGCCAGGGAAGTCCCGCCTCGACCGACCGGGTCGAGAGTTCGCGGATTTCGGCCTGGGCCTGGAGGGCCGGGAGGAAGTAGGAGTTGAGTTCCACCGCGCGGTCGAGTTCGCGGATGGCGCCTTCGTAGTCCCGCTCGAAGGAGAGGAGGATCGCCCGGCCGTAGGCCGCGCGCTCTGCGGCCGCTCCGGTCCGGAGGCAGGCGTCGAAATCCCGGACGGCGATGTCCTTCCAGCGGGGATCTCCCTCGGGGATCGCCTGCGCGGTCAGCCAGATCTGGGTCGTCGATGTCTCCCGGTACCCCGCGTCGTTCGGGCGCGTCAGGGACGACGTCCGCACCAGCAGTCCGTTCGCGGGCATCCACAGGCTGCGCGCGATGTACCCGTGTTCGAACCACGCGAGGGAGTGATTCGGGCTGATCGCCACCGCGGCCTCCAGCGCCTCCAGCGCCTCGGGCTTCCGCCCCGCCAGCGCCAGCGACCGGCCCAGGCGGTACCGGATCTCCGCGTCTCCCGGAAGGATCCCGGCGGCCTCCGCCAGTTTCCCCGCGGCCTCCTGCGACAGCGCCGCCTTGCCGGGTTCGTCCCCCAGCGCCTCCGCCTGCTCGGCGCCCCTGAGAAGCGCGGTCCCTTCCTCGACAAGCGGGGCGGCGCGCCGGGCCAGGGTCTCGCGTTCGGCCCTGGCCGCGTCCAGGGCCTGCTCCCGGACCCACCAGCGGCGGATCCCCCAGCCCCCGGTCCCGGCGAGCAGGAGGAGGGCGATCAGGGCGGCGACAAGGACGCGACCGTGCCGTCGCGCGCGGCGCACCAGTTTCTCCACCGGGCCGGCGGGGCGCGCGTGGATCGGCTCGCCGTTCAGCCACCGGCGCAGGTCGCGCTCGAACTCCGCCGCGCCGGAATACCGCCGCTCCGGATCCTTGTGCATCGCCTTCTGCACGATGACCGCGAGGTCCGGATGCACGTCGCCGCGGAGTTTCGCGAGCGGGACCGGGTCCTGGTCCGCGACCGCCCGGAGCAGATCCATCCCCGCCAGCCCCGTGAACGGGGCCTTCCCCGTCAGCATCTCGTAGAGCGTCGCGCCCAGGGAGTAGATGTCCGCGGCCGGCCGCGCACGTTTCGCCCCCCGCATCGCGATCTCCGGAGCCATGTAGGCGGGAGTTCCCAGCGCGGTGCCCGAGACCGTCAACCCACCCGCCCCCTGCGACGCATCCTTCGCGAGGCCGAAGTCCGAAAGAAATCCGCGCCCCCCGGCGTCGATCAGCACGTTGTGCGGCTTCACGTCCCGGTGCAGGACTCCCGCCGCATGCACGAATTCCAGCGCCCCCGCGATGTCTGCACAGATCCCGGCCGCCGCCCGCGGGCTGAACGCGCCGATGTCCTCGACGTGCTGCCGCGCCGAACGGCCGTCGATGTAGTCCATCGTGAAGTACAGCCGGTCCCCCTCGCGCCCGATCTCGTGCACCTGCACCAGGCGCGGGTGCCGCCCGAGTTTCGCGACCAGGGCGGCCTCCCGCCGGAAACGCTCGGTGTCGGGATCGTCCTGGGGAATGCCGGCGAGCATCACCTTCAGCGCCACCTCGCGACGGAGGTCGAGGTGAACCGCGCGGTACACCACCCCCATCCCCCCGCGGCCCAGCTCGCGCATCAGCTTGTAGGGACCGAACATGTCCCCGCTCTTCTCCACTCCTCCGGGCCCGCGGCTGCGGGAAGCGGAACTGTGCCGTGAGGAGCCGGCGCGCGAGCCGGAGGGAGGGGCGAGCGTCGCGCCGGAGGGATCCTCCGCGCCGGGGCGGGCGAGGACGGTGCCTTCGCCATCGCCCTCAAAGAGGGACTGGCTGAACCCCGTCTTCCCCCCGGCGGAGGACGGGCGGAGCGTCGCATCCGCGTCGCTGGAGGAGGCAGACCCCGGGATTCCCCCTCCGGTGCTGGACGAGGGCGCCCGCAGCGTCGCGCCGGAGCTGCCCGAACTCCAGCCCCGCGTGTCTTCCCCGGCGGCGGGGGCCTCCTCCAGCGTCCCGTCGACAGCCTGCCAGAGCGAAGCCGCCTGCTCCGGCGTGAGCAGCCCACCGGCCAGGAGGACCTCCTGCAGCGGGCGCGCCCGGCCGGGGAGGACGGCCTCCCGGATGACCCGGTCGAGCGCGGCGTCCTCGACCCAGCCACGGGCGCGCGCCAGCTCCGCAAAGGCCCTGTCGCGCCGTGTCAGCTCTTCCCCGGGGATCATCGCCGGATTCTACCCGTGCCGCCGGATCACCGGCACCGCGCCCGCAATTCTAAGTAACTCCACGATGCTCTTGTGCCATCCATCCTCGCGTCTTTCAACGTCCTGCGGCGTCGTCGATCCTCATCGATGTTCACCGACATCGATTC
>JABWAY010000511.1 GCA_013360825.1 Candidatus Brocadiia bacterium
CGCTCCCGGCGGATCCGTCCTCCGCTTCGCCCCCGGCGCCCGCGAGGACCTCACCGCCGCCGCGCGCGACCGCGACCGCTCCTTCCGATCCCCGCGGTTCTTCCGGCTCATCGCTCCGCGGGGGCGGCCGCCAGTTTCTCGACCTCGACGTCCTCCAGCATCCGGTCCGACGCCTTCGCCGCCTGGAAAATGCGGTCGACCGTCGCATCCGTGACGGGAATCCCCCGCTTCTCCAGCCACCAGATCACGTTGGAGCGCCCGCTCATCGGGCCGACCCGGATGATCTGCTCCCGGCCGAACTGCGATGCCGGGACGCCGCTGTAAATCCGGTCCGCCAGCCACGGGTCGCCCTTGCGCAGCGCCTTGATCACCGCCGCGGCATGGACCCCGGTCCCGGTCTCGAACGCGTCCTTGCCGACAAGGGGATAGTTGTTCGGGATCGGCACGTGGCACGCCTCGGACACCGCACGGCAGTACTCCCCGATCGCGGTCAGGTCCCGCCGGATGTACCCGTAAAGGAACAGGTTGCAGAGGATCAGCTCCATCGGCGTGTTCCCCGCCCGCTCCCCGATCCCGAGCGCGGCCCCGTGCACGCGGTTCACCCCCGCCTCGATCGCCGCCATCGTGTTCGAAATGTCCAGCCCCCGGTCCTTGTGCCCGTGCCAGTCGATCTTGACCTTCACCCCCGTCCGCTCCACCACCCCCTTCATGAACTCCACCAGCCTCCGCACCCCGTCCGGCGTCGCATGCCCCACCGTGTCGCACAGACAGATCCGCGTCGCGCCGCAGTCGATGGCGGCCCCGTAAAGCGCCCTCAGCGTGTCGGGATGCGCGCGCGTCGTGTCCTCCGTCACGTACATCACCGGCAGGCCGTGCTTCACCGCGAAACTCACCGCGCGGGTCGTGTTCTCGAGCATCATGTCCAGCGTCCAGTTCTCCGCATACTGGCGGATCGGGCTCGACCCGATGAACAGCGCCGCCTCCACCGTCAGGCCGGACTTCTGCGTGACCTCGACCATCGCCGCCGCATCCGCCTCGACCGTGCGCCCCGCGCAGTTCGCGGAGATGTGCATCTTGTGGGCGACGATCTCCCCCGCCAGCGCAATCGCGTCCTCCAGGTGCTTCGGGCCCGCTCCCGGCAGCCCGATGTCCAGCGCGTCGATCCCGAGCCGCTCCATCAGGTGCAGAATCCGGATCTTGTCCGCGCGCGACGGCGTCACCACCGACGGATTCTGCAGACCGTCCCTCAGCGTCTCGTCATCCAGCTCGATGTGCCGCGACTGCGCCGGACGCTCTCGCGTCGGATCGATCAGATTCCAGTCGTAAATCAGGTCGGATTCACGGGGCTTCGGGCTCGTCATGGTGTCACTCCTGCTTCGGCGCCATCGACTCTTCCACGCGTTCCAGCCGGTCCAGGATCTCCCGTTCGTAGTCCTGAAGGACCGCCGCATCCGGGAGCGCACCGGCATCCCCAAGGATACGCGAAGCGTACGCGGAGAGAAGAGAAGGACTTTGATCCAGCCCGGGCGGCAGTTCGGCGAGGATCCGGCGGACGGCGAGCGCCAGGTCCAGGTAGCGCTCGGGTGCGGCTCCCCTGCCTGCGACCAGCGCCGCCTCGAGGAGATCGGATTCGAAGCGTGCGCGCCAGGCGGTCCAGGAGGTCGTGTCGTGCCCCGGGGCCCGGGTGAGCCAGGCGTCGTGCCAGCCGCGCAGCGCCGCGGGGGCGCGCTTCAGCGTGGCGAGGGTCTCGTTCTCGCCC
>JABWAY010000512.1 GCA_013360825.1 Candidatus Brocadiia bacterium
ACCCGGCGCCGGCGCGGTCCCCGCCGCAGGCCCCGCCGCCGCCGCCGCGACCATCGACGACGACATCGCCTCCGGCGTCGGCATCCCCACCGACATCACCCGCCCCCCGGAGGCGCAGCGCCCGGTGGAGATGAGAAGCGCGAGCGTCCGCAGCGTCTCGTAGCGGAACATCGGCGAGGAGTCCACCACCTGTTCCACGCCGCGACGCCCGTCGCACAGCTCCAGGACCTGGATCGAGCGGTCGTCGAGCGGCAGCTCGCTCCTCCCGGGCTGCGGCGGCAGCTTCGCGAGCGCCACCTCCGGCCCCGGGAGCTTGTGCCGCCACTTCCCGTACTCCTCCATCCGCCGCCCCGATTCCTCCAGGAGCGTGGACACGTGGAACGTCAGGTTCGTGATCGGCGCCTCGGGATCCGTCAGCTCCTGCGGCGGCGGCCCCTCGCGGAACTCCACCTTCGCCCCCGCCCACATGAACAGATCGTAGATCTCCTCCTCGATCTGGGTCCGCACCGCCTGCTTGATGTCGTCCTCGGTGATCATGCACATCAGGTAGAGGAGTTCGCCGAAGCGCAGGTTCGACTTCTGCTGCTTCTCGAGGACAAGTTCCAGCTGGCGCGGCGTGATCTTCCCCGTCTTGAGCAGGACCTCGCCGATCCGCACCCCGCGGCGCTTCCCGCTCGACAGCAGCCGGACCCCGGTCGGGGAGAGGTAGATCGACTTGCGCGACTCTCCGTCCGAGACGATCAGCGATCCCTCGCGTCCTTCGCGCAGGAGGGCGGCCAGGAGCGCGGGGAGTTCTTCGGCGGTGGCCATGGGGGCATTGTACGCCTGTGACTTCACGCCCGGCACGTTCCGTGTATGATCGCGCGATCCCCGTATCGGGACCACACCCTGATGAACGACACTGACGCCCTTGAACCCCGCGCCGTCTGGCGGATCTTTGCCGCGATCAACCGGATTCCGCGCATGTCCGGGCACGAGGCGGCGGTGCAGGAGATGCTGGAGACGCGCGCGCGCGGGCTCGGGCACGGGACGAAGCGGGACGCGGTCGGGAACCTGCTGATCCTGGTGCCGGCGACGCGGGGGAAGGAGGGGGCGCCCGCGGTGCTGCTGCAGGGGCACACGGACATGGTCTGCGAGGCGAACGCGGGGACGGTGCACGACTTCCTGAAGGACCCGATCATCCCGGTGGTGCGCGGGGAGTGGGTGACGGCGTCGGGGACGACGCTGGGGGCGGACAATGCGATCGGCGTCGCGATGGCGCTGGCGGCGGCGGAGGATCCGGCGGTGGTGCACGGCCCGCTGGAGATCCTGCTGACGGTGGACGAGGAGGTCGGGCTGCGCGGGGCGGCGGAGGTCGAGCCCGGATTTTTCAGCGCGCAGCTGGGGCTCAACCTCGATTCCGAAGACGAGACGTCGGTCACGGTCTCGTGCGCGGGGATGCAGGAGTCGAAGCTGACGGTGCGCGGCGCGCCGTCGGCGGTTCCCGCGGGGTGGGCCGTGCGGGAGGTTGCGGTCACCGGCCTGGTCGGCGGGCATTCCGGCATCGACATCCACAAGAACCACGCCAACGCGATCCGGATCCTGGCCCGCGCGCTCCTGGCGTCCGACGGCGGCGCCGGGATCCGCCTCGTCCGGATCGAGGGAGGAAACAAGCGGAACGCGATTCCGCGCGAAGCGCGCGCGACGATCGCGGTCCCCGCGGGCCGGGTGGCCGCCGTCGAGGCCGCCGCGGCGGCGCTCGCGGACTC
>JABWAY010000513.1 GCA_013360825.1 Candidatus Brocadiia bacterium
CGACGGCCAGGATCAGCGTCGCAGGAGCCGGGTGACCGCTGACGGCCCGGCTGACGTCCATCGCGGCGGGCCCGGAGAGCCCCTGGTGCGTGAAGAGCAGCGGGGCGCGGCGCCGGGCGAGCGGCCGGGTGGCTCCGGGTGCGAGGAGGCGCACCTCGGCATCCTGCAGATCGATGCCGGCAAGACCCGTGACGCGCGGCGAGGCCGAAGTCAGCGCCACGAGCGCGGGATGCGTCGGCACGATCGTGTGCCCGAACCCGGCCGCGATGGCGTAGCCGTCCCCGGTCGTCCCGGTCTTCGCGTAGGACCGCCCCCCGGTCGTAACGATGACGCGCCGGGCGTGAAGCGTCCCGCGCGGCGTCTCCACCGCGAACCCCCCCGCGCTGCGCTTCACGGCCATCGCCGGCGCCCCGCAATCCAGTCGCGCGCCGCTGCGTTCCAGGCGGCGGAGCAGCGCGTCCAGGATGTCGCGGGCCGTCTCCGACCGCGGAAACACCTTCCCGCTCTCCTCCTCCACGTACAGCGCCACCCCCTCCGCCTCGAACATCTCCCGGACCGCGCGCGGCGGGAACGCGGCCAGCGCGGGCCTGAGGAAGGCGCCCCCCTCCCCGAACGCTTCCGCCACCCCGCGCGCATCGCCGTCGTGAGTCACGTTGCACCGTCCGCCGCCGGAGATGAGGATCTTGAGCCCGGGGCGGGTGTTCTTTTCGAGGAGGACGACGTCCGCGCCGAGCTCAGCGGCGCGGAAGGCGGCGACCAGGCCGGCGGCGCCGGCACCGAGGACCAGGACGTCGTGCGGGGACGGGGGGGGCATGAAGCGGGGACTCTACCGCGGCCCGCGGCGGAAACAACGGTGGGGATCCGGAGCGGGGCGGGTGTGCGGGGGAGGTCGGGGGCGGGCCGTGCTCAGGTGAGGAGCACGAAGGCGATGATCGCCAGTCCGAGCGCCAGGTTCACGCCGACCCAGCGCCGGATGGACGCCAGCGCCGCCCCTCCCGCCGTCATGTCCGCGGCCGAGACCGCACGGTCGAGGCGGGCGTAGAGGCCGAAGCGGATGTGGCCGAAGATGGCGATCATGAGGACGCCGATCACCGTCATCACCATCCAGTCCATCGGCAGTTGGAACTTTCCGCCGGACTGAGCGACCTGGCGTGTCCGGGCGCCGATGATCCAGACGCCGGTGACCAGGACGAGCGTCGCCGCGACCAGCACGGCCCGGAAGAAGCGGGCGAGCACGGCGTGCATCAGGCGCACGCGCTGCGGGGGTTCCAGCACGGCGAGGGAGGGTCGGAGGAAGAAGTGGGCGAAGGCCATTCCGCCCACCCAGACCACGACGGACAGGACATGCACGGTTCTGAGGATGTCGGATCCTGTCACAGGGCCTTCCTCCGGCCGTGGTCGCTGTCACCGGGAGGGGGATCTGTCGGTGTCATCGACCCGTTTCGGACTCGCCGGTCTGGCCGGTCGCAGGGACGGCTGTTCATGAAGTCGACTCTAGACTCCCCGGGTACGGCTCGGCAAGCACAGCCGCAGCTGACGCGTAGGATCCGGGGGCGACGTCGGGTACCATGCGCGCAGGTTGGGCCGAGGGGTGGTGGACAGAGAGGGAGAGAGCCGGGTGCAATCTCATCGACTTGCCTTCGCGATCGCGATGCTCGGCGCGACCCTGGTCCGGGCGCAGGGGATCCCCGAGCCCGTCAGCCGGCGCGCCGCCGGCGCGGCCGTGGTGGTCCGGCCGCCGGCGGG
>JABWAY010000140.1 GCA_013360825.1 Candidatus Brocadiia bacterium
CTCCGGATGGGGCTGATCGCCGCGGGATTCAGTGAGGCGGATCTCGCCGCCCTGTCGGCGGAACGCCGGCCCCGGGCGACCGTCGTCCTCCGCGCCACGGTCGGCGGCATCGTCGCCGGCGTCGCCGCCGTCCCGGGACAGGTCGTCGAACCGCGCACCCGGCTCTTCGAAATCGTCGACACCTCCGTTCTGCACGTCGAAGGATTCCTCTCCGCCGTCGACGCGGGGCGACTCCCGCCGCCGGAGGGGCTGGAGGCGATCGCGCGGCCCGTCGCGTTCCGGGAGCTCGGGTGGACGGGAAGGGTGATCCGGGTCGCGCCGGGGGTCGAGAAGAGCGGGGTGCTGGCGATCTGGAGCGAGGTGAGGAACCCGGGGGGGGAGCTGCGACCCGGGATGACGGCGGAGCTGACCGTGGTGGTCTCCGCGGACGAGGAGAGGGTGATCTCGGCGCCCGCGGAGGCGCTCTGGCCGTCGGGGGGGGACTGGTTCGTCTTTCTCGAGGAGGGGGGTGGATTCCGCCGGCAGCGGGTGGTTCCGGGGCGCCGGGGGAGCCGGCATGTGGAGATCCGCCGGGGGCTCTATCCCGGGGACCATGTCGCGGTGAGCGGGCTGGACGAACTCGACGTCGCGCTCGGGGCGCTCCGGTGAGGGCGCGCCGCGGATGCTGAACCGTCTGATCCATCTGAGCCTGACGCGCCGGGGCGCGGTGCTGGCGCTCGCGCTCGGGATGTCGATCTGGGGGCTGTGGCTCTCGGCGGGGATGCGGGTGGACGTCCTCCCCGACCTGGACCGCCCGACCGTGACGGTGATGACGGAGGCCCCCGGGCTCGCCCCGGAGGAGGTCGAGACGCTCGTCACACTTCACGTCGAGACCGCCATGAACGGGATTCCCGGGGTGTTGCGCGTGCGGTCGGCGAGCGGCGTCGGACTGTCGATCGTCTGGGTCGAATTCGACTGGGGGACGGACGTCTTCCGGAACCGGCAGATGGTCTCCGAGCGGATGGACCAGATCGCCGAACGCCTGCCGCCGGACGCGCACCCGGGGATGGCTCCGATTTCCTCGATCATGGGGGAGGTCATGCTCGTCTCCGTGACCTCCCCGGACCGGACGGTGGAGCCGATGGAGCTGCGGTGGCTCGCCGAGTGGACCCTGCGGCCGCGGATCGCCGCGATTCCGGGCGTCTCCCAGGTCACCGTGATGGGGGGCGGCCTGCGGCAGATCCAGGTCACGACGACCCCCGAACGCCTCCGGCGCCACGATGTGACGATCGAGGACCTGGTCGACGCGGTCCGCGACGCCGGCGCGAATGCCGCCGGCGGATTCCTCATCGAGCCCAACACCGAATCCCTCATCCGGATCACCGGGCGCGTCGAGTCCCTCGAGGACGTCCGGATGGCCGTCGTCGCCGGCCGCCGCCCCGCCTCCGTCCTCGTGCGCGACGTCGCCGACGTCGCCTGGGGAGCCGCCGTTCCCCGCGGGGAAGCCGCTGCCGACGGGCGCCCCGCCGTCATCCTGTCGATCCAGAAGGAGCCGGACGCGGACTCGGTGCGCCTGTCCGCGCGGATCGACGCGGAACTCGAGGCGCTGCGGCCCCAGCTCCCGGCGGGCGTCGAGCTCAACCCCAGACTGTTCCGGCAGGACACCTTCATCCGGACCGCGATCGACAACGTCCTCGAAGCGCTCCGCGACGGAACGCTCCTGGTCGTCGCCGTCCTGCTCCTCTTCCTGTGGAACATCCGCGCCTCCGTCGTCACGCTCGTCGCGATCCCGCTCTCGCTCCTGGTCACCGTGGCCGTCTTCCGGGCGTTCGGACTCTCCATCAACACCATGACGCTCGGAGGGCTCGCGGTCGCGATCGGGGAACTGGTCGACGACTCGATCGTCGACGTCGAGAACATCGTCCGCCGCCTCCGGGAAAACCGCGCGCGCCCGGACCCGCTCCCCGTCCTGACGGTGGTCTTCCGCGCGTCCTGCGAAGTCCGCAATTCGATCGTCTACGCCACCCTCGTCCTCGGCGCGGCCATCGCCCCCCTCCTGGCGCTCTCCGGCATCGAGGGGCGCCTCTTCGCCCCGGTCGGAATCGCCTACGCGACGGCCCTCGCCTCGTCCCTGCTCGTCTCCCTCACCGTCACCCCCGCGCTCAGCTCGTACCTGCTGGCCGGCGGAGGCGGAGCCGGGGGGCGCGAGACCGCCGTGCTGCGCCTGCTCAAGGCCGCCCAGGCGCGGGCGCTCGGATTCCTGCTCCCGCGCCCCGCGCTGGTCCTCGTGCCCACCGCCGCCGCGGTCGCCCTCGCGGCGTGGGCCTTCCTCCGGATGGGCGGGGAGTTCCTCCCCCCGTTCAACGAAGGCTCCCTCACCATCAACGTCGTCGCGGAACCCGGAACCTCCCTCGCCGAATCCGGACGCCTCGGCGGCCTCGCCGAAGCCCTTCTCCGCGAGGTCCCCGAAGTCGTCTCGACCGCGCGCCGGACCGGACGGGCGGAACTGGACGAGCACGCGGAGGGGGTGAACTCGAGCGAGATCGACGTCCAGCTCCGTCCCGGGAGGCCGCGCGACGCCGTTCTCGCGGATATCCGCGAGAGACTGTCCTGGATGGCCGGGGTCCGCGTGAGCGTGGGACAGCCGATCTCCCACAGGATCGATCACCTGATGAGCGGCGTCCGGGCGCAGCTCGCCGTGAAGATCTACGGCCCCGACCTGGACGTCCTCCGCGACCGCGCGGCGGCGCTGTCCGACGGCATGCGGACGATCCCCGGGATCGTGGACCTCCAGGTCGAACCCCAGGTCAACATCCCGCAGGTCCGCGTCCGCATCCGCCGCGACGCCCTCCAGCTCCACGGGCTCTCGGCCGGGCACGTCGCCGAGGCGCTGGAGACGGCCCTGAAAGGACGCACCGTCGCACGCGTTCCCCAGGGCGATGCCTCGATCGACCTCGTCGTCTGGTTCGACGAGGCCGCACGCCGCGATCCCTCCGCGATCGGACAGGCGCTTCTCACCGCCCCCGACGGGTCGCGCGTCCCGCTCGCCGCCGTCGCGGACATCGCCCGCGCCTGGGGGCCGAACACAGTCCATCGCGAGGGACTGCAGCGGCGCATCGCCGTCCAGTGCAACGTCTCCGGCCGGGACCTCGACGGCGTGGTCGCCTCCATCCAGGCGCTCGAGCCCGGCCTCGCCCTCGGCCCCGGTTACAGGGTCGAGTACGGCGGGCAGTTCGAGGCCCGTCGCGACGCGTCCCGCCGCATCGCCGTCCTCTTCGTCGTCTCCATCCTCGTCATCTTCCTGCTCCTCTGCCGCGTCCTCGAATCCTGGCGCGCCGCACTCCAGTGCATGGCCAACCTTCCGATGGCCTTCGTCGGCGGCGTCCTCGCGGCATGGTGGTTCGGCGACCGCACCCTCTCCATCGCCTCTCTCATCGGCTTCATCACCCTCACCGGCATCGTCATGCGCAACGGGATCATGATGATCTCCCACTACAACCACCTCATGCGCCACGAACGCGAACCGTTCGGCTCCGGGATGATCGTCCGCGGCTCCCTCGAACGCCTCGCCCCCGTCCTGATGACCGCGCTCACGGCGGGGCTGGGTCTCGTCCCGCTGGCGATGGGGAAGGGCGAGCCGGGCCGGGAGATGCTCCATCCGCTGGCGATCGTCGTCCTCGGCGGGCTCGTGTCGAGCACGCTCCTGGACCAGTTCGTCACCCCCGTCCTGTTCCGCCTGTTCGGCCGTCCGCTCCCCCCGGACGGCGCCGAACCCCCGACCCCGACGGAACCCTGACCCTCAAGCCGGCCCCGCATACCGGACGAAAGACGTTCGGATGCGATTTTTCGATTTCCTCCTCGTCACCCTCATCACGGCCTCCCTCGCCGCCGTGATCGTCGTGTTCCACAACGACGCCATGCCATACCCCGCCGGCGCGGCCGCGGACGACGCTCCCCCCGCCTCGCGTCCCTGGGCCGGCATCTGGATCCACTCCAGCGGTTCACGGGCGGGAAGCGCCGCATCGATCGACAGGGCGCATGCCTCGCGGGGCGGCCTGCCGTTTCACTTCGTGATCGGGAACGGCACGGAGACCGCGGACGGCGTCGTGGAGGAGGGGCACCGCTGGAAGACGCAGAGCCCGGGCCTCAACCCCGACGTGATCGAGATCTGCCTGGTGGGGGACCTCGACCGGGAGCGTCCGACGCGGAAGCAGATCGCCGCGCTCGACGACCTCCTGCTCCGGCTCTGCCGCGAGCGGCTCATTCCCGCGTCGGAGATCTTCGCGGAGAGCGAGAAGAATCCCGGTGTCCGCTGCCCGGGCCGGACCTTCAGCGCCGACGAAACGCGCGCCGTGCTGCGCGGACGGCTCGCGCAGTAGGGGTCAGTGGATGAGGGCCGGGGCGAGGGAGGCGATGGCGGCCACCATGCCGATCGCCGCCAGCAGGAAGAAGACGAGCGGCGCCATCTGGGCGAAGATCGCCAGCCGGTTGCTGACGGTCCCCTCGTGGACCGCCGCGGCCTTCCCCAGCATCCGGTCCGCCGAGCCCGCTTCCTCCCCGGCGCGCACCATTTCCAGGGACAGGGAGGGGAGGGTCTGCGCGAGGATCTGGTGGAGGGGGCGGCCGAGGCCGGCGGCGGCGGCCCGGCGCGTCGGTCCTCCGGGAGGCTCGCCCGCGCTGTCGGCGGCGAGGGTGAGCGCGCGTTCGAGCGGGATTCCGGCGTCGAGGGTCCAGGCGAGGGCGCGGCAGAACCGCGCCAGGGCGAGCTCCCGCAGGATGTCGCCGATGAACGGGATGTGGAGCCGGAGCGGGGAGTTGAGAAGGGCGGCGGCCGCGCCGACCAGGCCCCAGACGCCGAGGAGGCCGAACAGAAGCGACGCCGGGTCCGCGTATCCCATGAACCAGCCGGCGATCCAGGGGATCAGGACCGCGGCATGGAGGAGCGCGACCGGGTAGATGGCCGCGTTGCGGAGGCTGCGGCGGAGCCGGGCTCCCGCCTCGGCGGCCTCGGAAAGCTGTTTCAGCGCCCGGTCCAGCCGCCCGGTTTCCTCCGCCGCGCGCACCACGGCCAGGTCGAGGGCCGGGAAACCGCCGGCCTCCAGCACGGCCGAGAGCGGGCGCCCGTCGGTGAGCGCGGCCAGATCGGGGCGGTGGAGGCTCTCGAGGGCCTTCCGCACCGTCAGCCCGGCGCCGAGGCCGACGGAGAGCGAGTGATAGAACGTCGCGCGCGGATCCATGCGGGGATTCTACGGGCGGCCGACCCGCCGCGACACTTCCGGCACCCGCGCCATGTTTCCTGCGACTGCCCGCGCGCGACCTGATAACTTGGAGTCCCCACCCCGAGGAGAATCCGCCGAGTGCCCTACGCCCGGACCCACCAGTTCCCCAAGATGAGGACCTGGCTCCGCCGCCTGCTGATCCTGGCGCTCGTGGTGGTCGGCGACCCGATTCCGGAGTCCCTCCTCGCCGGTTCGATCCTCATCCTGCTCGGCCAGATTCTCCATTTCATCGCCGCCGGGACCCTCGTGAAAACCGAGGTGCTCACGATCGCGGGACCCTACCGCTGGGTCCGCAACCCCTTCTACTTTTCGAATCTCCTGACCGATGCCGGCTTCTGCGTCGTCGCCTGGAACCCCTGGGTGCCGCTCGTCTGGTTCCCGTACTTCTACGGGTTCGTGATCCACCCGCGGACGAAGTCGGAGGAAGCGGAGCTGCTGGAGATTCACGGGAAGGCGTACCAGGACTACCTCGACCGGGTCCCCCGGTACGTTCCGGGCCTCTTTCCGAAATATCCGCACGTGCGCGGCGCCCTGAACTGGGACGCCCTGCGCCGGAACCGGGAGTTTCCGCGGCAGCTGCGCCACTGGGCGTTCCTCCTGGTCCTGTTCGCCAAGGACCGGCTGGTGACGCTGCAGGGCGGAAACCGGTGGTCGCTCGAGGGCCTTCCGAAGCTGCGGGAGGACATCCCCGCGGTTGCGGCGCTCGGCGCGGGCGTGGCGATGATTCTCGCTCCCTGGGTGGCGAAGCTGATCTTCGGGAAAAAGAAGAAGACCGGGACGCATCCGGTGCCCGCGCCGCAGGGACCGGAGCCCCGCCCATGAGCCGGGTCTGGAACTGCGCGATTTTCGCGTTCTGGGCCCTCGCCACCGGCCTGCTCGTGCGGGAGAAGGTGCTCCCCGCCCTGCTCGAGCAGTACTACCCGACGTACGCCTCGACGATGCGCCGACTCCAGGAAGAGGACTACGTCATGGGGATCTTCCTCGCCGGGCAGTCGGGCGAGCGGCGGATCGGCAGCAGCGCCACTTCGGTCGCGACCTTCGTCGTCGAGCGGCCGGGCGACACGGCCTTCGCGCTCCGGAACGAGACCGCGATCGATCTTTCCGCGCTCGGCATGGCCCTGGGCACCGACCTGACCATGCGGACGACCACACTTCTCGACTCCTTCCACCACGTGAAATCCTACGACGCCCTTCTCCGCACCGGCCTCGGGGACTTCGTGCTGAACGGCGTCGTTCGGTCCGAACACTCGATGGACATCATGGTGACGTCGCCGCTGCAGAACGACCCCGACCGGCGGACGATCTATTTCGACAACGCGATGGCGCTCTCGAACGGCCTCTCCCCGTTCCAGTCACCGGAATCCCTCGCGATCGGGCGGAGCTGGACGATTCACCGGATCGATCCGCTGTCCGCGGTGTTCGGCGCCGAGGTCAAGACCCTCGCCATGACGGCGCTGGTCGACCGGCGGGAGACGATCCAGATCGCCGGCGTCCCGTTCGATGCGTTCGTCGTCATCGTCCGCGGCGACCGTTACCAGGCCACCGCGTGGATTTCCGAAGACGGCGACATCCTCCAGGAGCGCGTCCCGTTCGGGCCCGGGGGGCTCCCGCTTGTGATGCGGCGGCTGGAAGCGCCGGGGAAGCGCCGGTGATCACCTTTGACGGGTGCACGCGGTCCTTCGGGACGAAGGTGGCGGTCCAGCCGCTGAACCTGGTGATTCCGCCGGGGGAATTCTTCGCCTTTCTCGGGCAGAACGGCGCCGGGAAGACCACGACGGTCAAGATGGCCGCGGGGCTGCTCCGGCCGTCCGCCGGGCGGGTCCTGCTGGACGGGATCGACATCGCCGAGGAGCCGGTGCGGGCCAAGCAGCTGCTCGCCTACGTCCCGGATCAGCCCTACCTGTACGACAAGCTCAGCGGCCGGGAGTTCCTCCGGTTCGTCGCCGGGCTCTACCGGATGGAGGAGGGGACGGTCCGCGCGGAGATCGAGCGCCTCGTGGAGCTGTTCGACATGGCGGACTGGGCGGACGAGCTGACCGAGACGTACTCGCACGGCATGAAGCAGAGGATCGCCCTGGCGTCCATGCTCCTCCACCGGCCGCGCGTCATCCTCCTCGACGAACCCCTCGTCGGGCTGGATCCCCAGACCAGCCGGCTCGTGAAACGCGTCCTCCGGGAGCAGGCCGCGCAGGGAGCCACCATCTTCATGAGCACCCACGTCCTCTCCGTCGCCGAGGAAACCGCGGACCGGATCGGCATCCTCGACCGCGGCCGCCTCGTCGCCCTGGGGACTCTCGCCGAACTCCGCGCGCAGGCGGGCGCGGCCGAAAGCCTGGAGGCCATCTTCTTCCGGATCCTCGAACGCCCCGCGGCGGAGCCGGAGGGACGCTGACATGGACGACGCCGGCGCGAGCCCGAGGGTGCTGATCGCAGGACGCCTGCTCGACCTGCGCAACAGCATCTCCAGGGGAGAGCGCTCGTGGTTTAAAATCGCGACCGTCACCACCTTCGGAATCGCGTTCTGGCTGGGACTCTTCGCCCTCTTCCACAGCGGCATCGTCTTCATCCAGAAGACTCCCGACATGGCCCGCGAACTCCTCGAGTACCTCCTCGCCATTTTCTTTTTCTTCCTCGGCCTGATGCTCGCCTTCTCCAACGCGATCATCGCCTGGTCCTCGCTGTTCCGGTCGACCGAAACCGCCTTCCTCATGAGCTCTCCCGTCCGGCTCGAGCACATCTACCTCTATAAGGCCACCGAAACCCTCTGGTTCTCCTCCTGGGCGTTCCTGTTCCTCGGGACCCCGATGATGGCCGCCTACGGCATCGCCCTCGACCTCCACCTCTGGTTCTACGCGGGCTCCGCCGTCCTCATCGGCATCTTCATCTTCATTCCGTCCGCCGTCGGAAACATCTCCGCCCTCCTCATCGCACGGTTCATCCCGCGCTTTCGACGCAGGATCCTCGTGACCGCCGGCGCCCTCGTCCTGGGCGCCGCCGTCTTCCTGGTCTATCAGGTTCTCGCCATCCGAAGCGGGTCGGTCCCGATCCGCCAGGGTTGGATGCGCGCCCTGCTGAACAACCTCGCCTTCGCCCAGTCCCCGCTCTGCCCCTCCTTCTGGGTCGCCGGCGGCATCTCCGCCCTCGCCGGCGCCTCGCGCCCCGATCTCTTCGCGTTCGGCATCAGCCCGGCCGCCCTCGCCGCCAGGGCCCGCCAGGACGCGCTCCTCTACGGCCTCACTCTCTTCGGCAACGCCCTCTTCCTCACACGCATCGGCTACCTGCTCGCACGCCGCTGGTTCTTCGAATGCTGGTGCACCGCCCAGGCCGCCGATCATCGCCGGTTCTACCGCGAACGCCGCTGGGTCGAGGCCGCCTGGAACGCCGCCCTCGGCGTCTTCCCCCAGAACCTCCGCCTCCTCATGCTCAAGGACCTCCGCTCCTTCGTCCGCGACCCGGCCCAGTGGTCCCAGTTCCTCATCTTCTTCGGCCTCCTCGGCGTCTACTTCTTCAACCTCCGCTCCTTCGCCTACCACCTGAAGTTCGCGGAGTGGAAACTCATCATCGCCCTCCTCAACCTCTGCGCCACGTCCCTCACCCTCTCCACCTTCACCACACGCTTCGTCTTCCCCCAGCTCTCCCTCGAGGGCCGCCGGTTCTGGCTCCTCGGCGTCGCGCCGGCGGAGCGGGGAAGTGTCATCGCGGGGAAGTTCCTGTTCTGCTTTCTCGGCTCCGTGCTCGTGTCCGGGAGCCTGATCCTGACCTCGAGCGTGATGCTCCGCGTCCCCCCCGCGACCGTCGCGCTCCATGTCGTCGCCACCCTTGCCATCAGTTTCGGGCTGAGCGGCCTTTCCGTCGGGCTCGGCGCCGTCTACCCGAACTTCCGCGAGGACAATCCCTCCAAGATCGTCTCCGGCTACGGAGGCACGCTGAACCTCATCCTCTCCCTGGCGTTCGTCTCCCTCCTGGTCGCCGCCACCGGCTGGTTCGGGCGGGAGACGATGTACGCCGGGATGAGCGGCTGGTGGACCTCCGCGGGGCTCTGGAAGGGGATCGGCGCGGTCGTGGCGATCGCCGCGGTCTGCGGGTGGCTCCCGCTCGCGGCCGGCCTGCGCTCGATCCGTCGGCTCGAATTCTGAACGCGGAGCCTGGGAACAGCGCGGGCCGGCCCGGAGGCCGGCCCGTCAGGGATGCACGTGAGACCCGCCCGCCGACCTAATCGCGGAAGAACTCGTCGACCTTGTTCTGCGCCGCGTCCGCGTACCCCTTCGCCACCTGCGGCGCGGGACCCGTCCGCTTTCCGGCGTCCTGGAAAACCTGAACCATCTTCTTCGTCACCTCGTTCGAGTACAGCCGCACCATCCCGACGGTCGTCTTGTCGTCGAAGATGATCGCGAGCAGCGTCCGGTTTCCCACGAGGGTGAGGTGGATGTTGTCCTTCTTCCCCTGGTGGAACAGGACGCTGAACTCCTCCTCGCCGAGAATGCGGGCCATCTCCTTCGTCGCCGCGAACGACCCCGCCACGAGGGCCGCGATCGTGTCCGTGTCGTACGACGAACTCCCGCCCTGCTTGGTCACGAGGTGACCGTCCTTGTCGATCAGCAGCGCGCACTTCGCCTTCGAGAGCCGCAGCATCTCTTCGAGCATCTTGTCGATCTTGTCGATGTCTTCCTTGTAGAAGACAAGACGTGAGTCCCGAAGTTTTTCATCAGCCTCGCGCATGACCGGCTCCTCAGTGGTTGTGGGCTGCTGCGACGTCCGTCAGTCTAGCACACGGCGGGTCGGATCAGGTTCGGGAGAGCATCACGGCCAGGACACAGGCGCCCGCGGCCGCGGCCGCGGAGACGGCGAGCAGCACGGCTCCGCCGCAGCCGCCCTTCTTCTCGGGCACCAGCTGGGGCGGCGGGGGAGGCGCCTTCGCGA
>JABWAY010000141.1 GCA_013360825.1 Candidatus Brocadiia bacterium
CGGGAGACGGCGACCGCAACCGCGGCCCCCGCTTCGGGCGCACGGATCGTCAACGGCAAAGTCCTCGCCGCGCCGGCGACCCGCCGGATGGCGCGCGAAATGGGAGTCGAGATCGCGCTCGTGACCGGGAGCGGCCCGAACGGCCGCGTCACCCGGGAGGACGTCAAGGCGTTCTCCGGGGGGGACGTTCCCTCCACCGTCGCGGCGACCTCGCACGGCGCGGCGACCGCGCCCGCCGGTGCCTCCGCTGCCGATGAGCGGATCCCGCTCCGCGGCCTGCGCAAGGTGATCGCCGAGGCGATGCACCGGTCGAAATCGACGGCGGCGCATTACACGTACGTGGAGGAAGTCGACGTCACGGATCTCGTGGCGTTCCGGACGGGGGCGAAGGCCGCGGCGGAGGCGAAGGGAGCGCGGCTGACGTATCTGCCGTTCATCATCAAGGCGGTCGTCGCGGCGCTGAAGGAGTTCCCGTACGTCAACGCTTCGCTGGACGACGCGGCGGGGGAAATCATCCTGAAGAAGTCGTATCACATCGGGGTCGCCACGATGACGGACGACGGCCTGCTGGTGCCGGTGCTCCGGGACTGCGACCGGAAGGGGCTGCTGACGATCGCGCGGGAGCTGGACGATCTCGCGAACCGGACGCGGGCGAGGCGGGCCACGCGGGACGAGCTGCGGGGATCGACGTTCACCATCACGAGCCTGGGATCGCTCGGCGGCCTGTTTGCGACACCGGTCATCAATCACCCGGAGGTCGCGATCCTGGGGGTGCACAAGATCCTGAAGAGGCCGTGGGTGGTGAAGGACCAGATCGTCCCGCGCGACATCATGCTCCTGTCCCTGTCGCTCGACCACCGGGTGGTGGACGGCGCGGTCGGCGCGGAGTTCATGAGCCGCGTCGTGGAGATTCTCCAGTCCCCGATGCTGCTGCTCCTGGAGTAACGGGGATGCCGGTCACGAAGATGGCGAAGGCGCCCGCGGCCGCGGGCACACCGGGGATGCTCCAGGTCCTCGACGGGCAGGGGCGGGCGAACCCGGAGGTCGATCCGCAGCTGCCGGCGGAGGAGCTGCGGGCGCTCTACCGGGCGATGCTGCAGCTGCGCATCTTCGACACGCGGATGCTCTCGCTCCAGCGCTCCGGCCGGATCGGGTTCTACGGGACGGCGACGGGGCAGGAGGCGGCGACGATCGGCTCGGCCTGGCCGCTCAAGCCGCAGGACTGGATTTTTCCGGCGCTGCGCGAGGGTGGGACGCTCGGGGCGAGGGGATATCCCCTTCGCCTGATGGTCGCGCAGCTGATCGGGAATGCGATCGACGTCTGCAAGGGGCGCCAGATGCCGTGCCACTACAGCGACCCCGAGCGGCATTACGTCTCGATGTCGAGCGTGATTGCGACGCAGTTCCCGCACGCGGTCGGGGCGGCGATGGCGGCGAAGTACCGGAAGGACCCGGTGGTGGTGATGGGGTACATCGGCGACGGGGGGACCTCGGCCTCGGACTTCCATGTCGCGATGAACTTCGCCGGCGTCTACCGGCCGCCGGTCGTGCTCGTCTGCCAGAACAACCACTGGGCGATCTCCGTTCCGTCGTGTGCGCAGACGGCCAGCGAGACGATCGCGCAGAAGGCGGTTGCCTACGGATTCGAGGGGCTCCGGGTCGACGGGAACGATGTTCTGGCCGTCGTCCGGGCGTCCCGTGCGGCGATCGAGAAGGCGCGCGCGGGCGGCGGACCGACCTTCCTGGAACTGTTCACGTACCGTCGGCTCGGGCACAGCTCGTCGGACGACCCCACGCGCTACCGGGATCCGGCGGAGGTGGCCGCCTGGGAGGCGAAGGATCCGATCGAGCGGTTCCGGAGACATCTTGAGAGCCGTGCGTTGTGGACCCAGGCGTGGCAGACGGAACTGGAAACAGCCATCAACGACGAGATTTCCGCCGGAGTCCGGGAGGGCGAAGCCGCGGGGCCGCCCCCGATCGAGTCGCTGTTCGACGACGTGTTCCAGACGCCGACCGCCCAGCTCGAGGAACAGCGCCGCTACCTCATGGAACAGGACGAGGCCAGGAAAGGGGACGGGGCGTTCCCGCTCTGACCGTTCCGACCGCGCCCGCTACCCGGCGCCGGACCACTCGGAGGACGCCATGGACCGCCCGCATCCCGCCCGTCGGACACGGTGGACGATCGCCGCTGTCCTTCCCCTGCTCGCCCTCGCCGCTTCGTGGCTCGCGCCGCCCGCGAAAGCCGACCCTCCCCCGCCCGAAGGCCCGTGGCGCGTCCTCTTCGTCGGCAACAGCTTCACCTTCTTCAATGACCTCCCGGGCGTGCTCGAGGCGCTCGTGAAGGCCTCCGGCCAGAAGCGCGGCATCGAGGTCGTCTCGCGCACGGCGCCGGGAGCGAAGCTGAAAGACCACTGGGACCGCGGCGCGGCCGAGGTGATCCGGGGCTCCCGCTGGGACTACGTCGTCCTCCAGGAACAGAGTGTGACCCCGCTGGCCTCGGTCGGGCGCGACGAGCTGTTCTATCCCTACGCGCGGAAACTCGGGGAGGTGATCCGGGCGGAGGGCGCGGTCCCGCTGTTCTACATGACCTGGAAACGCCCCGGGGCGAAGGAGGAGCAGAAGGAGTGGACCGACTCCTACCTCGCCATCACTCGCGAGTTGAAGGCGCGGGTCTGCCCCGCCGGGATGGCCGTCGAGGATCTGCTCGCGCGGAAGAAAGAGTTTCCATTCCACGCGGACGGGATCGGGCACCCCACGAAAGAGGGGACGTATCTCGTGGCGTGCACGTTCTTCGCCTCGATCTACGACGTCTCCCCGGTGGGACTTCCCGCGTCCGTGACGACGGCCGGCGGGCTGACGGTGGGCGTGGCGGAGGGCGACGCGAAGCTGGTGCAGACGGCGGCGTGGGAGGCGCAGGCGGCGGTGAAGAAGGCGCTCGAGGAGGACCCGCCGAAATGAGACGCGGGATCACTCCCGCGGTCGCCCGCCGCCTGGCGCTGGCGATCCCGGGAGCGTCGGAGGGTTCGCACCACGGGGTCGCGGACTTCCGGGTCCGCGGAAAGATCTTCGCGACGATCCACCCGGGCGGGGAGAAGGGGGCGCTGATGCGGCTGGAGAGGGACCGGATTGAGTCTCTCGCGGAGTCGGATCCGGAAGCATTTGCGGCTGCATGGGGGGGAAGGGCGCTGCTGGTCACATTCGCGCGCGTGAGCCGCGCGGTCTACCGGGATCTCCTGGAGGATTCGGCCCGGGCGATCACGCCGATCCGCGCTTCCCGCGGGCGTCGCGGATGACGCAGGGATGATTCCGTTTGTCCTCACGCTGGTCTTCTGGGGCGGGGCGACCGCTGCCGGCGTCGTGCTCGGGCGTCGCTCGGTCCGCTCGGCCGCCATCACGGCGGGAGTCTGCGCGTTCCTGGTGCTGGTGCGCGTCTTCCTGCGGTTCCATCCGGACATCGAGGACGCGGTGTTCCCCTGGGACTGGTACGTCCCGGCACACCCCTGGTGGGTCTTTGCGCCGGCGCTCGGCGCGGTGGCGGCCGGCGCCGGACGGATGTCGACCCCGGTCGCGCGTATCGGGGTCGGTGTCTTCGCCGTCCTCCTGTTCACGGTCGCGACGCGGAACCTCGCGCTGACGGTCTTCGCGGACCCGGAGACGTACACCGGCATCGCCGACAGGCGCGGAGACGTCCGGCAGTCGACCGACCACTCCTGCGGGGCCGCAGCAGCAGCGACGATGGCAAACCGCCTCGGCGTCCCGGCGGACGAGCGCACCATGGCGGAGCGGTGCCACACCAACGCCTTCCTCGGGACGGACGCGCTCGGGGTCGCCCACGGATTGCGCGCGACCCTGGGGGAGAACTGGACCGTGCGCATCGAACGGTCGACCTGGGACCGCCTGGCGACCACTCCCCTCCCCGCCGCCGCCGTCGTGAAATTCCAGCTCTGGGTGGACCATTGGGTGGTCGTTCTCGAATCGGAAGCGGACTCGGTCGTCGTCTCGGACCCCGCCGGCAGGGTCCGCCGGCTGTCCCGGGCGGAGTTTCTTGACCGCTGGCGCGGCCTCATGGTCACCGCCCGGCGCCGGTGATCCCGGGAGTGCGATCAACCTTCGCCCCGCCGCCGCGCCGCCGCCTATAATCCCCCCGATGCAGCCCCCTCCGGAACGCAACCTCGTCGGCCTGGTCGTCCGGGATCGCTACGAGATTCTGCGTCTCCTCGGTCAGGGGGGAATGGGAGCGGTCTATGCGGTGCGTGACCGCCAGGGCGGGCAGGAGCGCGCCCTCAAGGTCCTCGGCGCCGACGCCGGCGGGATCCGCGTGGCCCAGCACCGGTTCAAACGCGAGTTCAGCACGATCTCCCGCCTCAATCACCCGAACATCGTCGGAGTTTTTGATTTCGGCGAGCTCTCCGGGACCCTGTTCTACGTCATGGAACTCCTGACCTCGACGTCGCTCCAGACCATGCTCCCCAGGCCGGGCGAACCCCTCGACCGCGCCGGGATCTTCGAGCGGCTCCGCGCCGTCTCCGGGGTCATCGACGCCCTCGGCTACATCCACCAGCAGCACCTCGTCCACCGCGACCTCAAGCCGTCCAACCTGCTCTTCGCCCAGGACGGCCGCATCCGCATCACCGACTTCGGCCTGGCCAAGGACTTCGACAACGCCATCACCCTCACGGAGTCGGGATCGATCCTCGGCACCCTCTCCCACATGGCCCCGGAACAGCTCCAGGGCCGCAAGATCGACCACCGCGCCGACCTCTACGCCCTCGGAGTCCTCCTCTACCAGCTCGTCTCCGGGCGGCTCCCCTTCAACGAGTCCAACCCGCTCGCCCTCATGCGGCAGCAGGTCACCTCCAATCCCCTCGCCCCGTCGCGCCACAACCCCGCAATCCCCCGCGAACTGGACGACGTCGTCCTCAAGCTCCTCGCCCGCGACCCCGTCGATCGCTTCCCGACCGCCGCTCTCCTCGCGCAGGATCTCGCGGCGGTGCTCAAGGGAGAGATGCCGGGGGCGACCCGGGCCGCGATGTCGTCCAGCGACCAGCGGACGATCCTGCAGACCGCGGCGGGGTACGTGGGGCGGCAGGAGGAGCTGACGCGGCTCCAGAAGGTGCTGGAGGAAGCGGGGGCGGGGCACGGCGGGGTCGCGCTGATCACAGGGGAGGCCGGCGTCGGGAAGACGCGGTTCGTCGAGGAGTTCTGTGCGCGGGCGCTGCTGTTCGGGGTGACGTTCCTGAAGGGGCGTGCGGACCGGCGGGCGGGGGTGTTTTACCGGCCTTTCATCGAGATGATCGAGGGATACAACGGCCGCCTCGGGCAGTACGACACGGAGACGGAGGCGGCGGTGTTCTCCGACATCGGCCGGGTCCTGTCCCGGCTTGTTCCGCGACTGCTGGAGCGGAAGACGATCGCGGAGATGCCGGAGCCTCCCGCCCTCGAGCCCAGGGAGAACAAGGTCCGGCTGTTCGACGCCGTGACGCGCCTCCTGCTCCGGCTCGCCCAGCAGGACACGCTGGTGCTGTTCTTCGACGACTTCCAGCACGTCGACGAGCTGTCGCTCGAACTCTTCCAGTACCTTGGACGCAACGCGCGCGGCGCGCGCCTGGTCCTGATCGCCGCCGTCCGGGGCGAGGACATCTCCCAGACCGGGTCGCGCGTGCATCCGGTGGAGGCGGCCCTGGCGCTTCTCCGCCGGGAGGGAATCCAGACGGAAACCATCGCGCTCCGCCGCCTGACGGAATCCGAGACGTCCCGCATGGCCCGGGGACTCTCGGGGCAGGTCGAACTCTCGACGGAATTCCTCGGCAAGCTGTGGGGGCGGACCGCCGGGGTGCCGTATTTCGTCGAGGAACTGATGCGCTGGCTCCGCGACCAGGGAGCGATCGAGACCGGGCAGATCCCCGAGGACATGCCCGCGACGGTGGAGGCCGTGCTCCGGGAGAGACTGGAAGGAATCCCGGAAGGCGTCCTCGGGACCCTTCGCGCCGCGGCGGTCTGCGGCGAGGAGTTCGAATTCGAGGTGCTGCTGCGGGCCACCGGGGAGCCGGAGGGACAGCTCCTCGATGCGGTGGATCTCGCGCTGCGGATGAAGGTCCTGAAGGAGCGTCCCGGCGAGCGGTACGCGTTCGTGCACCCGCTTCTCCGCATGATGCTCTATTCGAAGCTGCTGCCGCGGAAGCGCCGGCTGATGCACCAGGCGATTGCGCGGGCGCTGGAGGAGAGCGGGGCGGCGCTGGACACGGGCCGGGAGGCTGCGGAAGCGCTGGCGTACCACTGGACGGGGGCCGGGGAGCGCGAGAAGGCGCTGGTCTACCAGATTCAGGCCGGGCAGAAGGCGAAGGCGGCCTACGCCAACGAGGCCGCGCGGCAGCACCTGGAGGCGGCGGCGCGGGTGCTGGAGGACAAAGGAGACCTGGCGTCGCGGGTGAAGCTGTTCGACGTCCTCGAGAGCCTCTGTTCGCTCGCGTCGATTGCGGGGTCCAGCGAGACGTCAGAGAAGCTGGCGCAGCGGATGGTGTTCGTGGCGACGGATCTCGGGGACAACGAGCGGAAGGCGCTCGCCCTGAAGGAGCTCGGCCTGGCGGAGCAGACGGCCGGGAAGTACGCGGCGTCGCAGGCGCACCTGCTCGAGGCCCGGGACACCGCCGCCGAACCCGCGCTCCGGGGGCAGTGCATGGCGTTCGTGGCGTTCCAGCTTTCCGAGAAACTCGGGCGGGCGCAGGAGGGGCTCGCGATGGCGGACGAGGCGCTGAAAGTTCTCGAGGGGACGCCGGACATTTCGGCGCGCTACGCCGCGTTCAACGCGCGCGGAGTCTCCCTGCTGCGCGCCGGGAGGATCGCGGAAGCGGAGGCGCAGATGCGGAGGACCGTGGAGTTCGCGCGCGCGAACAACCGGCGGATCGGCGTCTGCAACGGCCTGAACAACCTGAGCGTCGCGCTGGAGGCGCAGGGAAAGTCGGACGAGCGGATCGCGATTCTCCGGCAGGCGCTCGAGGCGGCCCGCGAAATGGGGTATCTGCACGGAGAGGCGCTGTACCTGGTGGGGCTGTCGTACGGGCTGATGGACAAGTGCGACCCGGACGCGGAGCCTGTGGCGAAGCAGGCGCTGGAGCTGGCGAAGCGGGCGGGGTACCGGACGTCCGTCCACAACGCGACGGGCTGCCTGGCGCAGCTGGCCTACCAGAGGGCGGACTTCGCGGGCTGCCGGAAACTGCTGGAGGAGCCGCTGGCCGATCCGGAGCTGAACATCGGGAATCTCGTGGAGGTTGCCGGTCTGGATGCGGACGCCGCGATCCGTCTTGGAAAGTCTGCGGAGGCGGTGGCCCTGATCGAGTCGACGACCCGGAGGGTCGGGTCGGGGTTCGAATCCACCTGGGCGATGAACTGGCACGTCCACCGCGCCGGAATGCTCCTCGATGCGGGGCAGCCGGACGCGTGCGCGGAGGCGCTGGAACTGATCCGTGAACGCATGGCGACCTGGGAAGCCCGGGACATCGTCGCGGAGCACAGATTCATCCAGGCGAGGCTCGCGGCGGTCCGGGGGGATGCGGAGACGGCGCTGAGACTGTTCCGCGAATCGACGACCGAGCTGTACAAGGCGTCGCCCCTGTTCCGCCGCGAGAATTTCCGCGTGCTCTGGGCGGCCGCGATGGCGCGACTGGACCGCCCCTCCGATGCGCGCTCGGGATGGGAGCGCGCCGAGGCGGAGCTGCTCAAGGCGGGGCTCCAGCCGTACGTCCTGCACCTTTCGGAGCAGTATCCGCAGCTGGTCGCGCTCCTGCGGGCGTCCCCCACGGAGGCGCGCACCGAGGTCCGCCCGGCCCCCCCGTCCGCCCTCCTGGGCGAGGCGCCGCCGCTGGTCGGGAGGGATGCGGAGCTGGCCTGGATCCGGGAGAGGCTGAAGCAGGTGAAGGAGCGGAAGGAGGGCGGCTTTGCGGTGTGGAGGGGGGCGCCCGGGATCGGCCGGACGCGGATGATGCGGGAGCTGACGGAGCACGCGGAGCGGATGGGCACGCCGGCATACGCGACCGCGGTGCGGGCGGAGAGTCGTTCGGCCGCGCATGGGGCCGTGCTGCCGATTCTCCGGCAGGCGCTGGACCGGATTCCGCCGAGCGCGCTGGCGCGCGACGTGGCGGGGACGATCCGGAAAGGGATTCCGGAGCTGGGGGACCACAGGACGCTGGTGGCGGCGGCTCCCGGGGAGACGGCAACGGGGGCGATGACGCCGGAGCAGGAGCGGGTGCTGCTGCACGACGCGGTGGCGCGGCTGTTCGAGGCGGCGACCGGCCACGGGGTGCAGCCGATCGTGCTGGCGCTGGACGACGCGGGGGCCGCGGACGAGGCGTCGCTCGACCTCCTGGCGGCCCTCGGGCGTTCCCTCCGCTCCTCGGCGGTCCTGATCGTCCTCTCCGCCTCGTCCGACGACATGGGGGAGGGGCATCCGCTCCCCCGCCGCCTCGCCCCCCTGCTGCACGAGCGGATCGCGCAGCTCCGGGAACTCGCGCCGCTGTCCGCGCGGGACATCTCGACCTACGTGGAAACCGTTCTCGGCGCCGGGCGGAAACACTCCGCGGAGCTGGCCGCGATCGTCGCCGAGAAGTCCTGCGGCAATCCGCTGTTCGCGCGCGAGATGCTTCTCGCCATGTTCCGGACCGGACTGGTGCAGGAAGACGGCGACGGGTGGACGCTCAAGACGCGCAACATCGCCCTCCCGGACACGATCGTGGGGCTCCTCAAACACCAGCTCGAGGGCATCGAGGCCGCCAACCTGCGCGTCCTGGCGGCGGCCTCCGTTCTCGGTCGCGAGTTCGAGTTCGACCTTCTGATGGAAGTCACGACGCTCGATGAACGCGCCCTCCTCGACAGGCTCGAGGCGATCGTCACGCACGGGATCCTCGAGGCCGTCCGCGACGACCCCCTCGGCCGCGACCTCTACCGCTTCCCCGCCCCCCAGATGCGCGAGGTCCTCTACTCCGGGCTTGCCGCGGACGAGCGCGCGGGGATGCACCGCCGGGCGGGGGATGCGCTGGAACGCGCGCAGCTGTCGAAGCGTTCGGTGAGCGCGGGGGAGCTGGCGCATCATTTCACCCGCGGCGGGGGCGGGCGGAAGGCCCGCGACTGGTCGCTGGAAGCGGGGCGGAAGGCGGTGCGGGCGTGCGCGAATTCCGAGGCGCTGGCGCACCTGGATGCGGCGATGAAGCTGATGAAGGGGGATCCGGCGCTGCTGGACCGGGAGAAGCTGTTCGAGGCGCTGCTGCTGCTCGCGTCGGTGGCGTCGCGGACGGGGGACACGGCCGCCGCGCGGCGGCGGACGGAGGAGGCGCTCGTCCTCGCCGAGACCCCGGCGGAGCGGATGCGGGTGAGCCGGGCACTGGTGCAGGCTCTTCACCGGGCCGGCGACCTGCGCGGGGCGGTGGCGGAGGCGGAGCGGGCGGTCCGGGCGTTCGGGAAGGAGGAGCACGGGAAGGAAGGAGCGGAGTGGTTCGACTGCGTTCCCGCGCCCGAGGAGGTGACGGCCGGGGCGTTCGAGTCGCTGGTGGGGCTGCTGAACACGATCTCGGTGGACTGTCTGATGCTCGGCAACCGGGAGACGGCCGCGCGATCGATCGGCATGGCGCTCGCGCTGGCGGACCGGAGCGGGCGGCCGGAGATTTCCGCCTCCGCGCTCCGCCCGCGCGCCAATCTGCTGCTCGAGCTCGGTCAGGTGGCGGAGGCGCGCGAGGCCCACGAGAAGGCGCTCCGGCTGTGGCGCGCGGCGGGCAGCCGATGGGACGAGGCGGCGACGCTGAACAACCTGGCCGGGGTGGACATGGCGAGCGGCAACCTGCTGACCTCGCTCGAGCGCTACGCGGAGTCGGCGAAGGTCTTCCAGGAGGTCGGCGACCTGATCGAGTACGCGCGGCAGCTGACGAACATCGGACGCGCGCAGCTCGACCTCGGGCAGTGGGCCGACGCGGAGCGGACGCTCGCGGAGGCGCTGGAGGCGAACCAGCGGCTCGGCGAGCGCCGGTCCGTCGCGTTCGTCTGGACCGACCTCGCGCGCCTGCACGCCGCGCGGGACCGGCGGGACGAAGCCCTGGCGGCCGTCCGCGAGGGCCTGGCCGTCGCGGGTGAGACCGGCATCGTGCAGCTCGCCTCGAACCTCCACGCCGTCGCCCTCGACCTGTCC
>JABWAY010000514.1 GCA_013360825.1 Candidatus Brocadiia bacterium
GAGCGGGCGGCGGGCGGGTGTTCGCCGGCAGGCGAGGCGGGGGGGCGGCGGCTCCGATGCCGGCCGCCGGGGACCTGTCGGGCCGCTCGGAGGAATACCACGGCCTGCCGGAGAATCCGTTCGTCCCCGTCGCCGGATCGGAACCGTCCACGTTCTCGATCGATGTCGACACGGCGTCCTGGACGAACATCCGCAGGATCGTCGGGGAAGGCCGCCTGCCGCACCGCGACGCGGTGCGGATCGAGGAGATGCTGAACGCCTTCCGGTACGACGACGCGCCTCCGCGCGACGGCGCGCCGTTCGCCGTGTCGGCCGAGGTGCATCCCGCGCCGTGGAACCGGGAGCACCGCCTGGTCCGGATCGGGCTCCGGGCGAAGGACGTCGACCTCGCCGACGCCCCCCCCGCGAACCTGGTCTTCCTGATCGACGTCTCCGGGTCGATGGCCGATGAACTCAAGCTGCCGCTGGTCAAGCGGTGCCTGCGGCTGATGGTGGACCGGCTGCGGGAGCAGGACAAGGTCTCGCTCGTGACGTACGCCGGCGTTTCCGGGCTGGTGCTGGAGGCGACTCCCGGCTCGCAGAAGGCCGCCATCCTGGCCGCCATCGACCGGCTGGGCGCCGGGGGCAGCACCAACGGCGCGGCAGGGATCCACGAGGCGTATGCGGCGGCCCTGCGGCACTTCGTCAAAGGAGGGATCAACCGGGTGCTCCTCTGCACGGACGGGGACTTCAACGTGGGGATCTCGACCCGCGAGTCCCTGGGCGACCTGATCGCGGCGAAGCGCGAGACCGGAGTTTTTCTTTCGGTGATGGGGTTCGGGAGGGGGAATCTCGCCGACGCGCGGATGCAGGAACTGGCGGAGAAAGGAAACGGCCAGGCGGCGTACATCGACACCTTCGGCGAGGGACGGAGGGTCTTCGCGGAACAGCTGACGGGGACCCTGCTCACGGTCGCGAAGGACGTGAAGATCCAGGTGGAATTCAACGCGGGCCAGGCCGAGAGCGCCCGCCTGATCGGGTACGAGTCCCGGATGCTGGCGGCAAAGGACTTCAGGGACGACGCAAAGGATGCGGGCGAGATCGGCGCCGGGCACCAGGTCGTGGCGCTGTACGAGGTGGTTCCCGCGGCGGCCGCTTCCGGGACGTCGCTCTGCACGATCCGCCTGCGGTTCAAGCCGGCGGACGGGGAGACCAGTTCCGGGTTCGAGTGCGACCTCGACGCCGCCGGGACAGGGAAGCCGTCCGCGGAGTTCGACTTCGCCTGCGCGATCGCGGCCTGCGGGATGCTCCTCAAGGATTCGGCGCACAGGGGGACCGCGAACTGGGGGATGGTCCAGGAGCTGGCCGAGGGCGGAATCGGCGGGGACCGGTCCGGCGCGCGCCGGGAATTCGTGAGCATCGTCAGGGAGATGAGGCGGATCGCGACGCCGCAGCAGCACGTGACCGCGCCGGAACGCGATCGCTGACCGTCCGGCGCGGACGACAGCCCGGGGCCGGTCCCGCCGGGGGACCGGCCCCCGCCGTTTCTCCGGCCGACTTGCGCCCGGCGCCCCTTTCCGTTTCCATCTCCCCGTGCCCACCGCCGACGAGACCTTTCTCGCTTCCCGCCTCGCGGACCCGTTCCTGCGCGGCCGGGACATCGCCGAGACGATCGCGATGATCGTGCACGCCCGGATGTCCGGGTGTGCGCCGGCGCTGGAGGCCCTGCTCGCGGACGGGGGGCGCCCGCTGGCGCT
>JABWAY010000142.1 GCA_013360825.1 Candidatus Brocadiia bacterium
CCCGGAGACGCGCGCGCAGCGTTTCGCGGCGGAGCTGGCGGCGGTGCGATGAGCGACCGCGCCACGCGGGACCGGCTGAGTCTCCTTCGCGCGGCGCTGGCGCTGGCGCAGACGCGCGATCCCGAGGCCCTCCTCGCCCGGATCATGGACGAGGTCACGCGGGTTCTCGAGGCGGACCGGTCCACGCTGTTCCTGCTCGACGCCGAGAAGCACGAACTGGTCAGCAAGATCGCGCAGCGGTCGCAGGCGACCGTGATCCGGGTCCCGGTGGGGCGCGGACTGGCGGGGCACGTCGCGAAGACCGGGACCGCCCTGGCCGTCGAAAATGCCTACAAGGACCCGCGCTTCTCCCCCGAGCAGGACCGGGCCTCCGGGTTCCGCACGTCCTCGGTCGCCTGCGCGCCGATCCTGACCCCGGACGGGCGGACGCTCGGGGTGCTGGAGGTGATCAACCGGCGCGAGGGGTCGTTCGACGGGGACGACGTCAAGCTGCTGACGGCGTTCGCCGCGTTCAGCGGGGTCGCGCTCGACAATGCGCGGCTCTTCGAGGAGAACCGGAGGCACGCGGAGCGGGTCGAGGCGCTCACGCGGCAGATGAAGGAGACGCTGGAGAGGCGCACGGCGCGGCTGGCGGTGGTGGAGCGCGAGCTGGAGACGTCGCGGCGCGTCCTGGGGCAGTCGACGGGGGCGCGCGGGATCATCGGCCGCTCGCAGCCGATCCGCGACCTGCACCGGATGATCGAGCGGGTCGCGGGGTCGCGCGAGCCGGTGCTGATTTTCGGCGAGAGCGGGACCGGCAAGGAGCTGGTGGCGAGGGCGATCCACCTCGGCAGCCGGCGCTCGCACGGGCCGTTCGTCACCGAAAACTGCGGCGCGGTCGCCGAGTCGCTGCTCGAAGCCGAGCTGTTCGGGCACACGAAAGGCGCCTTCACCGGGGCGGACCGCGACCGCCCGGGACTGATCGAAACGGCGGGGGGCGGAACCCTCCTGCTCGACGAAATCGGCGAGATGTCGGTCGACATGCAGAAGAAACTCCTCCGCGTCCTGCAGGAGGGAGAGGTCCGCCCCGTCGGGGCCCGCGAACTCCGCAAGGTCGACGTCCGGATCGTCGCCGCGACGCACCGCAACCTCGACGAGATGATCCGCGAGAAAACGTTCCGGGAGGACCTGTTCTACCGGCTCAACGTCATCCGCCTCACCATCCCCCCGCTCCGCGACCGGCGCGAGGACATCCCGCTCCTCGTCACCCACTTCCTCCAGCAGGTCGCGCGCGAGTCCGGCCGGCCCGCGACGGAGGTGAGCGATGCGGCGATGAAGCGGCTGGCGCGGCACGCATGGCCGGGGAATGTCCGGGAGCTGCAGAACGAGATCCGGCGGGCGTGCGTGCTGGCCGATGCGCTGATCGACGAGGAGCATCTCTCCCCGGCGGTCCTCGAGGGCGCGCCGCGCCTGGCGGATGTTCTGCCCGCATCGGGGACGACGCTCAAGGCCGCGAAGCTCGCGCTGGAGGCGCGGATGATCGAGGGGGCGCTGAAGCGGAGCGGCGGGAATGTCGCGGCGGCGGCACGGGAGCTGGGGGTGCACCGCCCGCAGCTGTCGGTGCTGGCGAAGAAGCACGGGGTGCGGGGCGCGAAGGAGCCGGGGCAGGGGGAGTGACCCGGGAGCGTACGGATTCCGTGCGGACCGTCCGGAATCTGGACAGTTCGCGGGAAGCGCAATCCGGAAGCATTCGACACAACTCGTTTATTATTAACACGTTACGGCGCGCCTACAGGCGTGGCACCCGGATTGCGATATCACTCCCCCGCTGGCGGAACTGGAGCGATCGGACGGTCAAGGCTAATGGCGCGGGCCTGGACCCATCCGACGCATATCCGCCTGCAATCGGGCCCGGAACCTGTTCCGGGCTCTTTTCGTTTCTCCCCGCCGCACGCCCGCCCCGCACACCCCCCGTTCGCGGTACAATTCCTCCACGAATGCGGTCCCTCCTCCTCAGCGCGCTCGCCGCAATCCTCACGGCCGGTTGCTCCACCTCGCCCGACGGCGACGACCGTGACCCGCGGCCGGCGGAGGACAGGTTCGACATCACGCGCCCGGGAACCGCGTTCTGCGACGGCGCCGTCGTGGTCACCAACATGATCGCCTACCGCCGGGACGACGGATCGCTCGAAGGCTGCGAAGTCGAACTGGAAAACAGGTGGGCCGGGGCGCTCGCCCTCGAGATCAGGGCGCTCTGGAAGAGCGGCTCCGACCAGGTCCTGACCGAAACCCCCTGGACCCCGCTCGATATCCCCGCCGGCGACCGGAAAGTCCACGGCGCCGACTCCCCCGATCCCGCCACGCGGCACATCAAACTGGAGGTGCGCCCTCGCCGCTGATCCCGCCCCGCTCCGCGCACCTCCGCCCCCCGAGGTGACCCGCTGAAAAACTCGAACCTGACCGTCATCCGCGAAAATGCGCTTCTCGTCGGCGTCCGATTTCCGCAGGACAGCGAGGAGGCGTTCGAGGAGCACCTCAAGGAACTGGGGTTGCTCGTGCGCACCGCCGGGGCGCGGATCGTCGGGGAGGTCACCCAGCGGCGCGAACGGCCCGACCCGGGTCATTTCGTGGGCGAAGGGAAGGCGCGCGAGATCGGGCAGGAGGCGACCGAGCTGGGCGCCGACGTCGTCGTGATCGATCACGACCTCTCCCCCGCGCAGGTCAAGAACCTGGAGAAGGCCGTCGGCTTCAAGGTGCTCGACCGGACCGAGATCATCCTCGACATCTTCGCCACGCACGCCCGGTCCAGGCAGGCCAAGCTCCAGGTCGAACTCGCCCAGCTCGAGTACACCCTCCCCCGCCTCCGCGGCCAGTGGCAGCATCTCGAGCGGATCGCCGGCGGCCGCGGCGGCGGCGGGAGCGCCGGGACGGGGGGCGGAAGCGGCCCGGGCGGCGGCGCGATGTCCGGCGCGGTCGGCGGACTCGGGACGCGCGGCCCCGGGGAAAAGCAGCTCGAAGTCGACCGCCGCATGGCCCGGGATCAGATCGTGAAGTTGAAGCGGGACCTGGCGGAGATCGACAAGCGGAAGACGCGGGAGGTGCGGGGGCGCGCCGAGAATTTCACGGTGGCGCTGGTCGGGTACACGAATGCGGGGAAGAGCACGCTGATGAAGCGTCTGACGGGGGCGGACGTGCTGATCGAGGACAAGCTGTTCTCGACGCTGGACACGAAGACCCACACGTGGACGCTGGACGGCGGGATGCGGGTCCTGATCAGCGACACGGTCGGGTTCATCCGGTCGCTGCCGCACCATCTCGTCGCTTCGTTTCATGCGACGCTGGAGGAGGTGGTCTACGCGGACCTGCTGCTGCATGTCGTCGATGCGAGCCACCCGGACGCGGAGGGGCACATCGCGGCGGTGGATGCGGTGCTGGAGAAGCTCGGGTGCGCCGACAAGGACCGGCTGGTGGTGCTCAACAAGATGGATGCGGTCCGGAACCGTGTGGGGCACGAACTGCTCCGGTCGAAGCATCCCGGGGCGCTCGAGATTTCGGCGCGGATGAACAACGGCCTGGACGTGCTGCGCGACGCGGTCGGGGCCCGACTCGAGCGCACGCATGTCGATGTGGCGATCGATGTGCCCGCGGGGGACGGGAGGCTGCTCGCGTACATGATGGAGCACGGGCGGATTCTCGAGCGCACGCTCGACGGCGAGACCTGGAAGATCCGGGCGCGCATGGCCCCCTGGCACGCCTCCCGCCTCCCCCGGAACGGCGCGCCGGACGCCCCCGCGCGCACACTCCGGACTGCCGCGCGCTCGAAAAAGCGCTGACCCGCCGCCGCCCGGTCAGAACCGGTGCGTCTTCGGTTCCTTCGGCAGGTCACTCCTGGCCTCCGACCAGACGGGTATCAGCCGGACCAGCTCGAACCGGACCGCGTCGAATCCCTTGAGGGCGGCGTGGATCGGCTCCTGCCGGTGAGAGGTACCGGCGAGGTACCGCGCCACCTCCGGGTCCTCCTTGAACTCCGTGGAAATCACGAGGTCGCCGCCGCTGCAGAGGTTCACCAGCCGCGCGGCGACGTTCACGGTGGAGCCGAAGTAGTCGAGGCGGTCGTTGAGCGTCACGGCGATGCAGGGGCCGACATGGATGCCGGCCTTGAGCAGGAGGGGGCGCCGGCCGGCCTTCCCGGGCCGGGCGAGCGTCTCCGACGCGGAGAGGTACGCCTCCAGCGCCGAGACCGGCCGCCGGAAGACGGCGAGGACCGCATCCCCGATCGTCTTCACCAGGGCGCCGTCGTGCTCCGCGATCGCGGCTTTGAGCACATCGAAATGTTCCATGACGAGGCCGAACGCGCGGGCGTCGCCGATCTCGCGGTAGAGCCGGGTCGATTCGAGCAGGTCGGTGAACAGGACGGTCAGCGACCCGACGCTGATCTGCTCGCCGGGGCGGAGGGCCTCGCGGGCGAAAAGATCCCGGAAGACCTGGAGGCCGGTGACGTGGGCGGCGGTGACGGCGTCGTCCCCCCAGGTCACCCGCTCCACCAGGAGGATCCGCGGCCCGTCGGTGAGATTCTCGAAGACGGTCTGGACGCGCGGCCCCGCGGTGAGTTCCCCCTCCGGCCAGCCGCCGGGACGCGCCCGCACCGCGAGTTCCGACGGTCCGTCCGTCGTCACCCGGAGAGTCTGCCCGCCGCGCTCCGTCCGCGACCGCACACGATAGGCCCCGGGTTCAAGACCGAGAACCAGATCACGGCGCTCCCCCGGCTTGAGCACCTGCTGCGCCACGATGTGCGGCGTCACCTGCGGCCCCCCCACGCAGAACTCCTGCTGGTCGACCTTCCGGATCGACGGATTCGGCCGGAAGGTCAGTTCCACGTTCTGCTCGAAGTTCACCTCGAAGTCGATCTGGCAGGAGTCGCAGTGCACGCTCGAGCGGATCCCCGCGAGCGAGTCCCCGACCGCCTTCGCCCCGCGGCAGGAAGGACAGAGCATGTCCCAGCGGAAATCCAGCAGCCCCGCCCTCACCGAATACAGGCACAGGTCGAGCACCCGCTTCCTCGGCGCCCCCAGCCGGTCGGCCAGCGCATACGGCCGCAGCCTCATCAGCGTCACGTCGTCCGCCGTCCGGATCAGCGTCGCGAGCGACCCCACCAGCGCCTCGTCGCGCCCGAAATCGACCAGCGTCTTCACCGCGGCCTCGAGCCGCTCCTCCCCGCCCCGCGTGAACGACACCGCCGGCGGAGGAAGCGCCGGCGGCCGGTGCGAGACCGCGGCCTGGTCATACGCCCGGAAAACCGTCTCGAACGCCGGTCGGCTTTTCCATTTCATCTGGAGCGGCAGGACCATCCCCGCCAGAAACCCCCGCGGGATCATCCAGATCTGATACGTGAGACGCGACCCGCCCCCGTCCCGCGGATCGAGGTTCACCGCCACGCGGATCCGCTCGATCGGCCCCGACCTGTAGTTCCGCACGACGCCGAATCTCCGCGGCGCCTCCCACTCGAACGGCGCCTCATCCCACTCCATCGTCATCCCCGCCACCGACATCTGCAGCCGCTCCCCGTCGGCCCCTGACCCGCCCTCGACCCGACGGACCGCGGGGATCCCCGCATCCGCGTTGAAACGGTTCGTGTCGGCGATGAAGGGCCAGATCGCCTCGGGAGGCGACTGGAGATCCCACTCCCATCGGAAATGATGTTCCCGGCTCATGTGTGCAATGTACGCACCCCGGGTTGCCGGGGATCCCAATTTTCGCAGGGCAGCGACTTGGGCGTGGCTGGCTCTCGACTGCATGCCATCCCACCTCCATGTACCGTTTGCGCCACCCGGCAGTCACGGGAAAGCGTCGGTCTTCCTCTAACTCCCAGCTGAGACGGGCGGCGAGAACGTTGAGAAGATCTCACTCACTGCTTCAGGCTGCAGGAACAAGGAGCGGTTCAGGGACGCCGCCGACTTCCACCTCGGCGGCCTCCCGCTCCATCCCGGCACGGCCCTCGCGACCCAGCTGCGCGGCTGGTCCGCCTCTTCTTCTGGTTCCAGCCTTCACGCCCGGCGTCGCGTGCTCCGGGGGCCCATGAACCGTTGCTGAGAACCAGCAATTCTCCACTCATGAACCTGGATCCGGTAGCGTTCAGCCGGGCGTAGATGGCCACGAGTTATCGCCTGTGAAGAGTGCTGAATGCGGGGTGAATGTCAGTCGACCTGAGGGAATTCAACGACGAGCGTATGGACCCGTGTGCCGGAGAGCAGAATAGCGAGTCGGAGTCGGGTTCCAGGCTTCAGCAGATGAGTCGGCACATTGACAGTAACAGCAATGCCGCCATCTCCGATTGGTTCAATCAGGCTGCACTCAACTTCTTGCAGCCCTAGCGGCACATGCAGCTCTTGTTCGGCGCCGCACCACGCGCGGATGCGATCCTCAGAGGGAAGCTCATCCAAGCGTACAATCAGCCCGCCTGACTCCAAAGCAGGAGTCACACATGTTGCACTCTCCGGATCCTCACAAAGGATCGCGCCGCACTCAATCGTGGCAGCCGGCCAATGACGAACCCACTTGCAGACCTCTCCATGCGTGAGAATCCAGGAATCACGGCCCGATTGAATGCGTCCCATCAGGAGAGCGCAGGTACCATCTGGCACATTGATTCGAGTGGAGCCAAGCGACTGTACTTGACCCGGGGACATCCATTCGAGACGCGCACACAGGCGAATCAGTCTATCCAGGGTATCGACTACAATATGGCTGCCCTCCTCGGGCTCCTCCGCGTAGTAACGCCCCGTCGCCGAACACAGCAACTCTGGAGGCGCCGCTGCAATACGCACTTCCCCGTCGAGTTCGCTCGCAATCCACACTGGTCGGTCTGATACGTTCTTTACGACAATCTGAAATACCTGACCTGGGGCGACAATCTCTACATTGCGGTACCGGGCAATTGCACCGCGGGGCGATCGTCTCAACTCGCTGAGAATGATGTCGAGCGCGGCAGGATGATCTGCGAGGACTTTCCCAAGTGCTTTCTCCCTCTCGTCAAGTGACCACCTCGCCCAAGATTCCCGGAGCAGAGCGAGTGCGACCCGAGCACTCAGGTCAGCTGAAACGCCATCTTGCTGCATGTTCAGCATCTCAATCGGACGGGAGTGCTCACATCCCTGCAGAAAAGCACAAAGAACCACCAGCAGCACAGAAATGCACCGCCCGCCGCAGGATCGCCAACTCCTCAATTCAGTCATTGGACTTTCACCTGGGGGGCGGATTAAGTGCGCTATGACCTGCAAACGCTTCGCCCATGGCCATCGCCGTTTCCTCCTCGGAGTCAGTTGCTCTCTGTTCGTCATCGTTGAACCTTCCGCCGCGCGGAATGAATTCCTCTTCGTCTGACGTGATATCGGGCGAACCTGGCAATGCGGTGTTCTCTGGCATGCAATCGAATTCAAACAGCCAACGCTTCCGACGCCTGTAAACACCTCGGAATCTACCGTTGCAATAGACGTATGTTCGCAGTCTCAAGAACCTTATCCACCGCTTGAGAGGTCCCAGCTTGTCCTCACCGCGATTGTCTAGCCCTGGCGAAGAAATCAGGCCGGGACTATCCGACATCCCTATTGGCCTTGAGCCAACGTCGAGTCCCGGATATCGTCCCCCTGCGTGATCGGCAATCCATTTCTTATCATCGTGGAGCACTTCATCCGGAGTGCCGGGATGGCAGAACTGGCGAATTGTCATTCGTTTCTTCAGCTGAATGAACTCCAGCTTGTCGCACTCCGGAACGAGGATCAGATCGGGCGCAGTGTTTAGGGTGACCGGAACGCGCAGCACCACTCCGCCAGGCAGTTCGATAGTACAAAGCCCGAGCAGTTGAACTTGATCTTGTGGAAAGTCGATCTTGATGATGGGAGGGGGACCGGGATCAACGATTCTCGGATATCCAACGAAAGTCTGCTCATGTCCGCTCGAATTGTAAATCTGCAGCACAACGCAGCGTTCGAAGACCCAGATGAGTCGGTGATAGATGACCGGGCACAAGTCTGATTCGACTTCATACTTAGTCGGGCCGATGACGTTTATCAAACATCCGCATGCATGCGGACACTCGATGCGATTCATGAACTTCATGAGTGGTCCAGGGGGCCACGCCAGCCATGCCAATGATGGGGCGACCCCGCTATTCGCCATCCATGCAGGAGAAATTCTGGATGTGCCCAGAGTACTTGTTACGGCCTGCGCCAGTGACTGAAGTGCCTCTGCGTCACCTTCGCTTACATGAGGGGCTTTCACCAAAGCAGGCCCTGATGGGAGCAACTGGGTGCTCGCACGATGCTCGATCAGGAGGGGCTTGTACTCGGCATGGTCGGGGTCCAGTAACTTGCGGACTGGGAATTCACCGGGACCAGATGCGCTCCATGTTTCAGGTTGAGTTGTCTGAACATTGCGAAGCTGCGTGAATTGCCCCGCCGCCCGCCGAGCATCTCCCGCGAGCAAGGCCTTTTGAAGGTAGTCACTTGGCGATGTCTCACTCATCAATGACCTCCTGCTGACTTGTCGGATTTTACCACGACGTCTGTGGTTCTGATCCCCCCGTCATTGCGCATCGCCTCCACCTTGACCGCCTCCACCTCTGGCGCCCTGGGGATCTCGCCGACCGGTACCCGTCTCTCAACCTGCTGGACGCCACTCCCACCCTGCCGACGTCCGGGGTGGACACTTGATCTCAATACTTTGAGCCGCTCTATCACGAGAGATCTCCTACGCGCACGAGAAACGGGCGACGAGTGTGAGAACGACGCATACGCGGTCCTGTTCTGACCGCGATCCGGAACGAGCGGAAGCCAATCCTCGAGCTGAACTGGCTCGCGGTGCTGCCGTTCCATAGAGGGAAGGTGCGTTCGGAGCCGGAGCCGCACGGGGAGGGGGGATGGGTCAGAAATGCGGAAGGCACCTTCGCCCTGTCTTCCGTCCTTGCGTGCGCAGCCATCGCCGCTCATCGTCGTCTCCCGAAGTGCAACCCGTTGATCTGCGTCGGAAGTTGTCCTGCTACAGCACCCCCGGCAGCGCCGCCGCGCTCGCCCGGCCCTCGTCGTACGGCAGGAGGGTCGACCACTCCAGACTCGCCTTCTCGTCCGTCCCATGTTCGCCGGCCTTCTTCAGGATTCTGCGCAGCGAGTCGGTGCCGGTCTTTCCGAGGATCTCCCAGCCGATCTCAGGCCGCTTGCGCCCCCTGGCCCAGGTTTGCCCGACCCGATTCCCTCTTTGTAGTAATGACCCCGCCGATGCGCGAACGTTCGGAAGATGCCGGAATATTCTCAAGATTTCGGATGAGATCCCGAACGCACCTGCACATCCGACCGCGGGGGCCGCGTCCGCCTCAGCCTCCGTCACCCGACCCCGCAGGCCTGCCGCCCGCCACGATCCCGCTGCGCTCGTACCCGAAGTCGACCCGTGCCGGCAGTCGACCCGCCGCGAAATCGGGGCGCGCGACGGACCCGCCTCGCGTTCTTCGCCGGAGTCCGACGAGGGGGCGATTTCACCCGCGCCCGCCGATTTCTCTTTCACCCGCGGTGGCCGCACTATAATCCGTCCATGTCCATCCTCGACGACCTCTGGGCCCGCGGAGACAGGGAAGGCGTCTTCCAGCGGTGCCTCGGCCTGATGTACGAATCCCCCGTCCTGTTCGGCGGCCCCGACGGGCTGCGCAAGCCGTTCCTCCGCGAGGCGGTCCGCGCCTGGGACGCCGGGGAGCTGCTCGCGAAAGGAAAGTCGCCGCGCCCGCTCGAAAACGCGCTCCTCTTCCGCCTGCGCGACCTGTACGTCGAGTGGGCCTCGAAGCTCGACATCGCCCCGCCCGACCCGGGCGAGGACACGCTCCAGGTGAGCGGCGTCCTGGACGACGCGCAGCCGCTTCACTCCGCCCTCCTCCGCCTGGTGCAGTGCGGGTCGCGGTTTCTGTCCGGGGAGGAGGTCACGGCGCTCGCGCGGGCCGCGGACAAGCCGGTGCGCGAGGTGTTGTGGGGGCTGGCGAAGGGCGAGGCGACGAGGCGGCAGGCGAACCCGGAGCGCGAGAAGGCGATGGACCGGTTCGTGCTGGCGCGGCGGGCCGGGCGGAAGGCGGAAGAGTTCGCGCCGT
>JABWAY010000515.1 GCA_013360825.1 Candidatus Brocadiia bacterium
CGATGCGCGCGAACTCCTGCGCGGCGGGGGCCTCCTCCCGCCCTGATCGCCGCACCAGCAGCGCGAGCAGCGCCCCCACGAGCGCCAGCGCGAGCAGTCCGCCGCCGAGACGCCGCGTCATCGCGCCCTCCCCGCCTCGGAGAATCGCGAGAGATCGCGCACCGCGTCCCATCTGAACTTCAGGTGGCAGAGGGTGCAGTTCCTCGCGTCGATCCGCCGCCAGCCGGCCCGCGCCTCCTCCCAGGACTGCGCGGCGACCGCCGCACGGAACTCCGCGAGCGGCCCCGCCATCCGCCCCGCGAGGACGTCAAACTCGGCTTTCGCGTCGGCGTTCACGTGCAGGCTGAAATTCGGCAGCAGCTCCCGGTCGCCCTCGATCCGCGCCGCGGCGGCGGCCACCGCAACGCCGTCGGGCTTCTTCCGCGCCAGCTGCAGCTCGATCTCCTGCCAGTCGCGCCCCATCCGCTTCATCACCTCGTGCTGCACCGCCATCGTGAACTCCCCCTCCGCGCGGGGAGGGGGCGGCTTCTGCGGGCCGACGGTGAAGCTGAGGGTCGCGCGCAGCCGCTCCCCGGTGCGCGTCTCCGCCTCCACCAGCCCGCGCCACTCCCCGGGCTCGTCGACCCAGGCCAGCGCCCCCCGCGAACGCCCCCCCATGTCCGACATCTGCACGCGCAGTTCGCGCGGCTCGCGGTCGCGGGCGATGCGCCACAGTCGGAGCTCCGCGGAGGCGAGCTTCACCGGCTTGCTGTGATCCACCGTCCCGCCGGCCCGCGGGGCCAGGCTCGCCAGAATCCGCACCTCGCTCCCGGCCGACGGAGTCGCGGGATCGGCGGTCACGGAGAACAGCCCTGCGCCGAACCACCGCTGGACCCGCACCAGCGAGATGTACCGCGCCGGGTCGGCCAGAAACTCCCCCTTCTCGCGCTCCTGGCAGAACCAGTACGTCCGGCCCTCAAACTCCGCGTGCGCCGGGGCGGTCTCGGGATCGACCATCATCCCGCACACGGGGTCCCGGACCTCGTCGTGGGCGATCGCGAGGACGCAGGCGAGCAGAACAGCGCAGAAAATCGTGAGAATCCGCATGGCGGCCCCTGGAAAGAGTTCGGGCGGAAGCGTTGCAGGCGAGGGGTGCGCTGCGGATTACAGGCGGAGAACGGCGTGAAGCGCGGCCGGTGTCGTGCCGGCGATCCGGGGCGGCGACTGTCCGGGCGCACGACGCAGAACTTTCTCCGCCACCTTCGGTAGATCCCCGGCCGGGACCGCCGACCTGCCGAGCTCGCGCTCGACGACGCCTCCGGCGGAGGCCTCCGAAATCAGGTCGTGGCTTCCGTCCACGCAGCAGCAGGAGGTGTCCCGCTTCTCCGGCGCCTCAGGAACCGCGGGGACCGGAGGCACCGGCTGGTGGCAGCACCCGTGCGCGGCCGGCTCCTGCGGGCCGGAGGCCGCCAGAAATCGCGCCAGGGGTTCGCGGCAGAGCGACGCCGCGACCTGGCAGGCGATCAGCACCAGAGCCATCACCGTGCAGGTCAGTCGCATCCGCTCACTCTATGACGCCGGGGGGCCGTGATTCAAGGGCGATGCGCCCGCACCGCCTCGTACGCCGCCTGCTCCAACAGCCGGGCCGCGTGCCGCATTCCCGCTTCCGCCGAATCTGCGATCGCGCGGACGCCGCGCGGGCGGCCGCGGACGACGCCGCAGAGCGCGAGGCCCTGGAGCAG
>JABWAY010000516.1 GCA_013360825.1 Candidatus Brocadiia bacterium
CGCGCCCCTCGGGCTCGCCGACCACCTGCCGGCGCGGCACACCCCGGAGCAGCCTCGCGATCGGCGCCACCGTCGACCGGTTCGTGATGACACGGATCCGCGAGGGGGGAACCAGCCCCCGGAGCCGCGCGGCCGTCTCCTCGATCATCGTCGTCCGCCCGCCGATCCGGAGCAGCTGCTTCGGCGTGGCGCGCCGCGAGAGCGGCCAGAACCGCTTCCCCGACCCGCCTGCCAGGATGACCGCATGGAGCATCGCCGGATTGTACGGAGCCGGTGCGGGGTTGTCCCGTACGGGGACAGGGCGGACCCCCGGCCGAGCGTCAGAAATTCATACGGTTTCACCTCCCGGGCCCCTCGAAACCCTCGATGGACCGGGGCACGCCTCTTGCGAGATCCCCGGGCAGATCCCAACCGATCCCTCAGGAGCCCACCCGTGAAACGCTCAGCCTCGTTCATCGTCACCTCGCTCTGCCTCTCGGCCCTCTCCTCCTCCCTCGCGCGCGCCCAGGAGACACCGGCGGCGGCGCACGAACGCTCCCGCGCCCTCGTCGAGTCGTGGCTGGCGGACGCGCGGGAGCAGGAACGGTGGTACCAGAACACGCTGACGGGGCAGGTGAAGCGGGAGGACGGGACGGCGTGGACGGAGGATGCGATCTTCTACGCCCTGCGCGAGAACCGGGCCGGCCTGGAAAAAGCGCTCGGGAACCTGAATGAGGCTCACGACGCCTACGCCGGGCGGAAGTTCACCCTGGCGCAGTTCCGGCAGCGCGTCCAGGCCGCGCTGGAGTGGGCCGCCGTGCATGCCACCGGGATCGCGATCGACCGCGCGACGTGGGAAGTCCGGAGGCTGCAGTGGAAGCACATCGATCAGTCCCGGGCACTCCTCCGGCAGTTCGACGCGGAAGACAAGGCGCTTCCGGACGAAGGTTACGCGGACGCGGCGGTTGCCCTGAGACGTCAGTACGCCCGCCTCGAGCGTGCGCAGCTCCAGGACCTCATCCGCGAGTACACCGCCGCGACGGAGGCGTTCTGCGCGCGGCGCGGAGAGCTCTGCGGCGATCTCTGGACGCTGGTCACGGCGGCGGAAGCCGGCGGGCGCACGGCGGAGGCGCGGACGCTCGAGGAGCGGCTGCGGAACTGCTGGGAGACGCCGCGCAAAGGGAGCGGCACCTCCATGGTGGACTACTTCTGCGATTTCCCCGGAAGCCCCGACCGGCTGATCCTGCGCAGGAACTGGGTGGACGACCTCCCCACCCTGCACCGCATGAACACGGCGCTCGCCGCCGAGCCGGTGGAGAATTTCCGGGGAGGAACCAGGGAAGCGCCGGTTGAGTTTCAGGGCACCCCCCTCGAGCAGCTCGCACAGACGCTGTCCCATCGACTGGTGGAGTTTTACGAGCTCGAGGCGCGTCAGGGAGCGGCATGGCGGCGGCTCGCCGAGCTGAACGCGGCGGCGCGGCCTCGCGCCCTAGTCTCATGGGCACCCGGAGAGGCCCCAGGCCCCTCCGGGCGCCGTATCGCCCAGTCTCCCGAAGCCACGCACGGAGGAGCCAGATGGACGAAAGGTCGGTCATTCGCCCGCGCAGCTACTTCATCGGAGCCGCCGCCCTCATCTTCGCCGGGCTCGTCATGGGCCTCGGCCTGAGCGCGGGGCTCAACCTGCAGCGTGCCTCCGGGGCCGCCGACGCCCAGGTCGACCGC
>JABWAY010000517.1 GCA_013360825.1 Candidatus Brocadiia bacterium
TTCCCCGACCTCCGCGCCGGCTGCCACCGCGCCGCCACGGCGGTCCAGGCCGCCCGGATCGGCATCCTGCTGCGCGAGATGCGGGCGTCCGCCGGGGCCTATCCCGACATTCTCCCCGCGGGACTCGAGGACCCGGCCTCGGGCCGCGAATTCACCTGGCGTCGCGACGGAGCCGGCGGGGTGCTGACCGCGCCGGACGGCACCGGGTATCGCCTGAAGAACTGAACCCCCGATGAAGAGCGACGCCCCCGCTGCCTCGGTCGGCTCCTGTCGGCTGCGCGAACGGCTTGCGAGCGGCGGCTTCGGCACGGTGTACCGCGGGTTCGACGCGCAGCTGAACGTCGAGCGCGCGGTGAAGGTGATTCACCCGCATGTCATGGCTCAGAAAGGGTTCCGCGAACGCTTCCAGTCGGAACTCCGGCTCTCGGCCGGGCTGGACCATCCGAACATCGTGCGGCTGCTGTACGCGGTGGAGGAGCCGACGGTCTGCGGGTACGTGATGGAATTCGTTCCCGGAGTGACCCTGCGGCGGCGTCTGCGCGAGGCACGGGTTCTGCCGCCGGCGGAGGCACTGGACGTGGTCCTGCAGGCGGCGAGGGCGGTGCAGTATTCGCAGTCGCTCCGGCCGCCGATCATCCACCGGGATCTCACGCCGGAGAACGTGATGATCCGCCCGGACGGCGTCGTGAAGGTGATGGACTACGGGATTGCGGCGGCGATGCAGGATCCGGCGCTGTCGGTCTCGAAGATGATCGTGGGGAAGCCGAAGTACATGCCGCCGGAGCAGTTCGAAGGCGAGGTCACGACCGGGACGGACCTCTACGCGCTGGGGATCATCCTCTACGAGTGCCTCACCGGCGCGCCCCCGTTCGAGGGCGCCTCGCCGATGTCCATCTACCGGGCGCACGTCCTGCAGATCCCGAGACGGCCGTCGGACCTCGTCCCCGGACTCCCCCCGGAACTGGACGCTCTCGTGCTGCGGTCCCTGGGGAAGGATCCGGGGCGGCGCTGGCCGGACGCGGCGACGCTGGTCCAGGCGCTCGAGTACGCCGTGGAGGTCGTCGCGGGGAGACCCGCCCGGCTTCCCGCCGTTCTGGAGCCGCTGTTCCGCATCGATGCCGACGGCCCCGCGTCGCGGCCGGCCGGGCCCGAGGAGCAGGCGCGCGTCGAGGAGCAGTACGAGCGCGGCGTCGATTTCCTGTCGAACCAGCGCTACGCGGACGCGGCCGAAGCGTTCGACGCGGCGCTTCGGATCGATCCGGCGCATTTCGAATCGCGCCGCAACCGCCGCGTGGCCCGCCTGCGCCAGCTGGAGGTCAGCGAGACGCACGCGGACCGGTCGCGACTCGCCGACATCGAGGGCGGAGCGATGCGTCACGCGCAGACGCTCTACTCGGAGCGCCGGTGGGAGGAAGCCGCGGCTGCGTTTGACCGGGTGCTGATGATCAACCCCGACCGGCTGGACGCACGCCGGTACCGATACGAGGCGCAGGAGAAGTTCGCGACCGAGGGCGAGGCGGCGCGTCGCAATCATGAGAAGGCGCTCTCGGCGCTGGCGCGGGCGACGACCGCCATGGAGGCGGGGAGGCTCGAGGACGCCGCCGCCGCCGCGGTGGAGGCGCTCGCGGCCGAGCCGGGCAAC
>JABWAY010000518.1 GCA_013360825.1 Candidatus Brocadiia bacterium
GGGGCCCATGGAGGGGCGTGATTCCGGGGCAGGCGTGTCCGCCGGCTGCTCCCCCGTCCCCTGGATCCCGGCGGGCTGCGGCGGAGCCGGCTCGCGCGCGGGGGCGCAGGCGGCGAGGAGGGCGGCCAGGGGGATGGGGAGTCTGCGGAGCATGGGCGTCGGGGACGCACGGTCCCGCTCCTTCATCGGCGTTCGACCCTCCCGGACTCCAGTCCGACCGGACGACCGCCGGGACACAAAAAAACCGGCTCCCTCGCGGGAGCCGGCGGTTGCGGTGTCCCCGGTCCTACTTCGGCGCCTCCGTCGGCGGAAACGTCGCCGATCTCCCGTCCCATGCCTCGAGATTCGTGTCCAGGAACGGATCGACCTCGCCCAGCGCCTCGCAGAACGCCTTGTGATTCGGCTCGTTGAACGCCGTGATCGTGATGTCCATTCCGCCGGGATTCCCGATGGCGCTCAGCCGGTAGACGACCCCCTCCTTCGTCCAGAGCAGGTCCCAGCTCGACAACCCCGACGTCACCGACTCCTTCCCCTTCGACGGCGACCCGATCGCCTGCAGCACGAGGTCGTGGTACTCCTGGAACGCACCCGTCCCACGGTCGTCGTGGATCCGGACCGAGAATTTCGACAGCTGGTCCCGGAAGAACACGCCGTTCATCGAGAGGATGTAGGACAGCGACCCCTTCAGTTTCGCCCCCTCGAACACCATCACACCCGCCGTCAGTTCCTTTGCCTTCGCGTCGCGCTCCTCGCCCTGCAGCTTGTCCAGCCCCTCCTTGACCGACCCGCGCGCGAACTCGAAGACCCGCCCCGGCTCGAGGTCGACCAGCTTGATCTCGGCCAGCTCCGAAGTCATCCAGGAGGACGTGCTCATCGCCGGATCGGACGGCGACGCCGACTTCGTGAGGAACAGGATCGCCAGCTTCTGCGTCGTCCCATTCCACCCCGCCAGCGCACCCAGCGCCGCCGTGTTCGGCGCCGCCGGCGGCTTGACTTCCTCGGGCTGAAGGGCCTTCAGCCGGTCCGCCAGCGCCCGCTTGAGCTGCGCGGCCTGTGTCAGGTCCTTGGTGATCCACTCGTAGCCCTCCCCGGAGTACTCCGGCTTCTCGGAGATCGGAGCGACGATCGTGAACACCTCCTCGATCAGGGTCTTCGCCTCCTCGTACAGCGTCCGTCTCCGTTCCTCCGGGGTGCGCTCCAGCTCCGCCTCGGCGAAGTTCGTCTGCGCCTTGACCAACTTGGCATGAGACAGCTTCAGCGCCTCCTCGTCCGGATTGATCTTCGGCGGGGGGGGCTGGGGAGTCTCTCCGACCGTGCTCCCCTTCACCTGGTTCCACATGTCCCCGATCCCCTTGCCCTTGTTCTTGTTCTTCCAGACGCCGAAGCCGATCACGACGATCGAGAGCGGGATCGAGAGGATGATTCCGATGTTGAACAGGATCTTGCCCTTGCCGGCCTTCTTCTCGGGCGGCGCGCTGGCCGCGTCCGCGATCGCCTGCTGCATCTTGGTCGGGCGGAGGAATTTCTTCGAGGGATTGGGGCCGGCCGGGGACGCGCCGGGGGCCGCCGGAGGCTCGGGTGCCGGGGCGGCGGCTTCCGCGTCCTGTGCGATCCGCGCCGCACCTCGCTTCTGGAGATCGTCAACGCCATCGACCCCCTGCCGCGCATCCGCACCTGCCCGCTCGACCGCATCACCC
>JABWAY010000143.1 GCA_013360825.1 Candidatus Brocadiia bacterium
CCTCGCCCTCCGCGGGCGGCGGCGCACGGCCCGGCAAACCGGCCCGGCCGCTCGCGGACCGGGTCAGGACGCGGCATAAACCGCTCCGGTAATCGCGGGACGGCGGCGCGCCTCGGACGGTACAGTACCGGTCCTTCAGGCACCCCCGCCGGCCCCGATTCCAGGAGGTCCTCCCCGATGAGCCGACTCGCGTCCGCCGTCCTCGCCGTCCTGACCCTCGTGGCCGCGGGATGCGGCCCCATCAGCTATGCCCGCGACATCGAGCCCGTGGGCGGGCGCAAGGTCTGCGTCGAGCCCGCCAAGATCACGAACTGCCACGCCGAGCTCGACCGGGCCGCGACCGAGGAGGAAATCCGGAAGACCGCGGAAGACCTCCTCACCCACTACGGATTCCAGGTCGTCACCGACCCGTCCGGCGCGGACCTCGTCCTCCGCGCCGATGTGCTGCACTTCGACCTCGGCAGCACAACCGCCCGCGTCATCGTCGGACGCGGCCAGTCCTGGCACGACACCACGATCCTGATCACCCCGCAGGGTGGGACGCCGAACACGGGGCACCGGAGGGCCGAGGTCAGCGCGGGGGCGTACAGCAACTGGAAGGGAACCGAGGCGCATCGCCGGGCGCTCGTGAACGAGATCGCGAAGATGCACGTCTGGGTGGCGCAGAAGTACTGCCCCTGAGCCCGGTTGCGGGCGAACCCCCTGACGCATGAAGCGCCGCGCTCCCGGCTGCCTGTTCTTCCTCATGGGCTCGATCTTCCCGATCCTGGGCGGGACGGTCGCGGAGACCCAGAGGCGGAAGTTCGCGGAGGGGATCGAGGTCCCCGCGGAAGTCATCGGTCATGACGTGACGATTCACGATGACGGCGAAGGCGGACTGATCTACGGGCCGGTGCTCACGCTCCGCTATCTTGCCGACGGGATGCCGCCGACCGGGCAGGGACTGCTGGCCCTCGACATCGCCTCGAGCGACGTCTGGGCGCAGGAGCAGCTTGCCGCCTGGCCGGTGGGGAAGCGGGTCACCGCCTGGGCCGACCCGAATGACCTGGAGCGGTCCTACGTCGTGCGCGTGGTGTCGCCGCTGCCCTACGTGATCATGCTGTTCCCGATGATCTTCGTCAGCTTCGGTTTCATGTTCATGCTCTTCCCGCCCGGCGAGGACAGGGTCTACAGGCCGGGGACGCCATGGGCCTGGCGGTCGTTCCTGTTCGCGTGGAATGCCGTCGGGGTGGCGGCGGCGGGGCATTATTTCTCGCAGCCGGGGGCGTGGAACGCCGGCGGGATCGCGCTGTTCGGAACATATCTGGGGATCGGAGTGCTTCCGGTTCTGCTCCAGGCCTGGCGGTGGGTCCGGTCGCCGCGCTGAGGGCACGCCGTCCGCGGGCGGCCCTCGGGCGCGTGCGGGAGGTGCGGGTCGGAACGGGCATCTCGAACGGCGCGATCACCGGCTCTGTTCGACCCCCTGCTTCGCGCTCGCGTTGTCCGGAAGCATCTCGAGCACGGCCCTGAACTCCTGTTCCGCCTCCTTGCGGCTTCCGGCATACAGGAGCGACCAGCCGAGGCCGAGACGCATGTCGGTATCGGCGGGGTACAGGGCGAGCACTTTCCCGTACGACTCCGCCGCCGCTTTGTAGTCCTTCCGCGAAAACTGCGCCCAGGCAAGCCGGGACATCGACGTGTAGTTTTTCGAATCCCGGGACAGCGCGTCCCGGCAGGCCTTCTCGGCGAGATCGTATTTCTCCGCGGCCAGGAGCGCCTGCTGGAGGCCGAGGACGGGTTCGATCGCGTTCGGTTCGTAGGAGCAGGCCAGCCGATAGGAGTCGGCCGCTTCGGCGGACTTTCCCGCCAGGAGAAGCAGGTAGGCGTAGCGAAGTCGGAAGAAATAGGACTTCGGCTGGGCATTGAGGGCGGGGCGGAATGCGTCGAGCGCTGCCTGGTACTCGCCCCGGGCCTGGAGGCGGTAGCTCTCGGCCAGGCCGGAGGCGGGCGGGTCGCCGGCGCGGGCGGGCGCAGGGGCGGCGAGCCAGGCGGCGGTCAGGAGCGCGGCGGTGGACAGGCAGGTCAGGATGCGGCGGGTCATGATGCGATCTCCCTGGGAATGGGAACGGGGTTCTGTTTCCGGAGGCTGCTGTCGGGGTCCGGGGCACGGTCGGGGCGTCGCGCGGCGCAGCGCACGCGGCCCCCCGGTCCGGCATCCCGGAGTTCGAACGATCGAAGTCCGTCCGCGTCGATCTCGACGCGACCGTGGAACGACGCCAGCGGCCGGCCCGCGAGACTCGCCGCCGTGCGGCTCTCGACCACGAGACCCCCGTCCTCCTCGCGAACGGTTCCCTCCATCACCGTCCGGACGGGGTCCGCGATCAGCCGCACCAGGTCGTGCAGCCGGGCCAGGGGCGCGGGGAGAAGCGCCCCTGCCGGAGGTTGATCCCGGAACGTGTGCGGCGGCGCGGCAATCGGGAGCCGCGGGAGCGCGACGAACAGCGCCCAGAGCGGGGAGCCGCGGGGGGCGGCGCAGGTGGTGAACGCGACGTCGCCCCAGGCGAGCGAGAACCAGAGGCGGTGGGCGCGGTCGAGGTCGACGAGCGATCGCTCCCCGGAGAACGTGATCTCGCTTCGAAGCCGCAGGCGCGCACCGCCCTCCAGATCGAACTCGAGCTCGATCCCCGGGGTGAGGGCCGCGAAGGCCGCGGCGATCGGGGCCGGGGAGAGCGTCCGGAGCCGCGCCCCTTCGGCGGGAACGCCGCTGAAGACGTAACGGGGAATCCCGGAGTCGGGGATTTCGAGGTAGTGGGCGATGCGGCACGGGATCGCCGCGGAGCCGGCCTGCGCCGTGCGCTGGGCCTGGAAGTGCAGGTGGGGGCGCGGCGCGCGGCCGGAGGAGCCGACCTGTGCGAGCAGGTCGCCCGCGGCGACGGACTGGCCGGGACGGACGCAGACGGAGCCGCGGCGCAGGTGCGCCAGGATCGTGAACAGCTCGGGGCCGTGCCGGAGGACCACGTGGTTCCCCCAGCCGCGCGCGCTGTCGAGCGTCCCCGGGTCGCCGTCGTTCATCCCGTCCTGCACGGCCTCCACCACTCCGGCACCCGGCGCATGGACCGCCCCGCCGAATGCCGGGTAGTCCGCGAGGCGCGCGCCATCGCCGCGGAACGGGAACCCCTTCGGATCGAGAATCTCGAAGTCCCAGGCATGCGCCCAGGCGCCCCGGTGCGTGTGTTCGCCGTCGACGCCCTGGGTCACGGCCCAGTCCCCGCGGACGGGGAGGAAGAACGCCGGCGGTCCCGGCGTCTGAAATCTCCGCGCCAGCGTGCAGGCGTACTCGAAATTCGCTTCCGGTGTCTGGCCGGCGAGCACGGTCGGAAAGGGCGGACGGTCCGGGGCGCGGAGGCGCAGGGCCCGCGCGGCGGTGAGGGTGGTGAGGAGAAACGGCCAGGCGGTGATGGGGAGGTGGACCTGTTCAAAGAGCGGCTGGAGCGTCGTCGAGAGCCAGCCCGCGGTGCCGGCGGCGAGCAGGCCGGCCAGAAGCGCCATGCGGCCCGGCACGTGAAGAAATGCGGCGAGCGCGGCAGCCGTCAGCGCGCCGTTGTAGCGGGAGACGAGGAGCGCTTCGGAAGGACCGCCCACCGCCGTGGCGGCGAGTCCGCCGGCGAGGGCACCGGCCAGGAGTGCCGCCGCCCCGATGCGGGAAACGGCTGCGGCGGTGGCGAGCACGAGGGCGCCGGCGAGAGGAAAGGGCTGGTAGAAGATCGCGCCGAGGGCGCTGAGCAGGCCGGACGCGGGGGAGGGAAGCCATTCGGGGGAGAGGATCTCCGGCGGAAGGACCGCGGGGTCGATGCGGGCGGCGGCGAGCGACGTGGAGAGCGGGGCGAAGGCGGCGGCGAGAAGGGCGAACGGCATGACGAAGGCCGGGACTCCGAGCCCCCGCCAGAGCGCATCGGACAGGACGGCGGTCAGGCAGGCCGCGGCGGCGCCCGCGACGACGGCCTGGACCGCGAGGACGGCGGTGAACGGCTGGCTCATGCCGATGGCGAGGCCGATCAGGAGGGCGTTGCAGCCGTAGAGGCCGTCCTCGACCGCATCGCGGCGGTATCCGAGTGCGGCGGCCGTGCCGAGCCCGCCCGCGACGGCCAGAAGTCCCGCGAGCCCGGCCCACGGGCGGAGGAACGTCACCGGGAGCAGCGCAACCCCCGCCCACGGCCTGGGAAGGAACAGAATCGCCGACCAGGAGTTCGCGAGGGTCCGGGCGAGCGCGCGCGGCGTCATCGGTCAGTCTCTCCGGGCCGGCCCGGTTTCCGCAGGGCGTCGCACCGCGCCCGGCTCCCGCATCCCCTCCAGCCGGAGGTACTCCGGAAGGCGCTCCGGCCCGGTGAGGTCCTCCAGCACCTCAGCCCGCCGGATCACGTGCGCCCGCCCCCGGGGATCGATCATCACGCACGCCGGGCGCAGGTGGATGAACTGCATCGACTGCGTCACGCAGTACGCACCGACCGGCGAAATCGAGAGCCGGTCGCCGGGCTTGAGGTCCGGCAGCGCGACGCTCTCCCGGATGCAGTCGATGTTCATGCAGAGCGGGCCGTAGACCACCGTCTCTTCGATGAACCCCCCCGTGTTCCGCGCGGGGACGACATTCAGGCGATACCACCAGGCGGTGAAGAGCAGGTTGACGCCCGCGTCGATGACGATCGCGCGGCGGCCGTCTCCCAGGCGCTTGACGGAAAGAACCGTGGCGAGCAGGGTGCCGCAGTCGTCGACGAGGGTGCGACCGGCCTCGACCAGGAGGGGGAGGAGCGGGGTCGTCCCGTCCCCGGCGTCGACGAGCGCGCTCCCGATCGCCTCCGCGTATTCGGCGAACGTCGGGGCCAGCGCGCCGGAGTGGTACTGGCTCCCGAGCGTGTTGGTCGAGGCGTACCCGCCGCCGAGGTCGAGGTGCGTCGGACGCGCCCCGGTGTCCTTCTCGACCGCTCCCGCGAACGCAGCGAGCGTCGCGGCGGAACGGCCGTACGCCGCGGGCTCCGTGATGAACGTCCCGATGTGCGTGTGAAGGCCGCCGAGGTTGAGGCGGCCGCCGCGGGCGATCCGCCGCGCGGCCTGAAGCGCCTGGCCGGATTCGAGGTTGAAGCCGAAGCGATCCCAGCGCGGGTGGACGCCGGCGTCGAGCGAGACGCGCAGGCCGACGGTGGGGCGTTCGCCGCGCTCGGCGGCGATCCGCTCGAGCAGGCAGATTTCCTCCATGTGGTCGGCGTGGACGATCGCCCGCTCCTGCACGGCCCGCTCCAGCTCCGTGCGGGTCTTCGCGGGGCCGTTGAAGACGATCCGGTCGCCCGGGACGCCGAGCCGGCGCGCCTTCTCGTACTCCATCCCGGAAACGACCTCCGCCAGGCTTCCTTCCTGATGGTGGACGGCGCAGATGGCGTCGAGGTAGTTGGTCTTGTAGGACCAGCAGAGCGTCGCCTTCGGGTGCCGGCGCGCCAGGGCGTCCTTCGCCTCCTGGATCTTCGCGCGGAGGCGGCGCTCGCTGAACACGAACAGCGGCGACCCGAACTCGGCGCAGAGTTTCGTGACCGGGATGCCGTCGAGGGAGGATTCTTCGTCCAGGTCGGCGCGGCGGCCGGCCTTGTTCATCAGGCCGATCGTGTTCCGGACCAGGGTCGGCTTTTCATACGCGGGCCGGGCCATGGGCTTCCTCCTCGGCTGCGGCGGGACGGGGACGCATGCGCCCCAGGGTCATCAGGGATTCCATGTCCGACAGGTCGCCGATCGCCTCGACCGCATGGCGGACGAAGCAGACTCCGGCGCGCGGCGCGGGGTACGGGGGAAGCGCGCGATTCTGCGCGAGGCAGACCAGTCCCAGGGGGAGATTGCATCCCGCGGCCGTCGCCAGGTAGACCCAGGCGGGGAATCGCGGGTTGAATTCGATCAGGTACAGCCGGCCGTCCGTCGAGGAGCGGAGCATCTCCACCTCGCAGCCGCCGCGCCACCGCAGCGCCGAGACCACCCGGCGCGCAGTCTCCATCAGCTCCTCGTCGGCCACCGTCACCGCGGCCCAGGCCTTGCCGAGCCGCGTGACCAGCGTCTTCCGCATGCCGACCGGCCCGTGGACCCCGCCCAGTCCGTCCCCGAGCGCGATCACGTCGAACTCTTCCCCCGCCACGAACTGCTGCGCGAGAAGCGGGAGCCCCCACTTGGCCGACAGTTTGTGGAACGCCGCCGCCGCTTCCACGGGACCCCGCACGACCTCCGCTTCGTAGAACGGTCCCTTGACCACCAGGGGCCAGCCATACGCACGGGCGGCCGCTTCGAGGTCCTGGACGGCGAGGAGCGTGCGGGTGGCGGGAGTGGCGACGCCGGTGTCGGCGGCGAGATCCATGAGCCGCGGCTTCGACCGGCGGGCCAGAGCGGCCGCGGCCGGCAGTGCGAGGGCGATCCCTGCCTCCCGAAGGCGTGTCTCCAGCCGGAGCAGGACGGGGAGCTCGACGTCGAGGCAGGGGATCAGGACGTTTATGCCGGTCTCGTCGCGGATCTCGAGGAGGCGCTCCAGGCAGGTCTCCGGCGTCACGCTCGGGTAGGGCATCAGGAAAGCGTCGTCGAGGAGGCCGGGCATGAAGAGGGAAGAGTCGAGCGCGTCGTAGGCGAGGCCGACGATCCGGACGCCGGGGATCCCCTCGCGCAGGCTGCGGATCACGCCGGGGCCGGGTTGGGCGTTCTCGCCGAGGTGGAGGCCGGAGACGGCGACGCAGGGAGGGGACTCGGAATTGCGGCTCATGGCGTTACCCGGCCGTTCCGGGGCGGACGCCGAGGCCGAAGTCCCGCATCCGCTGTGCGAAGAGCGCGACATCCTCCTCGACCGTCGCGTCCTCGACCTCAAACTGCTCGTACAGCCGGCGGGCGATCCCGGGGAGGTCCAGCCCCTCCCGCAGCCCGGACAGCACGGCGAGCCCGGTGCCGTTGACGCTGTACGAGTGCCCGGTTCGCGGGTCGAACACAAACCCGGTCTCGCTGATCGCGAGGGCTCGAAGCGCGGACGGGTCGAAGTCGGTGCGGCTCACGGTGAGGTCTCCCAAGGGTCTGTCCCCGCGGGAGATAACGGCGGCCGGCCCGATCTATTGTGGAGACTCCGAAATTCTGCGGGTCGGGCGCGCCTCCGGGTCCGCAGGTTCCTCGCGCACCGCCGCACTCCCCCGTACGATGCCCGCACGATGGAACCATTCGAACGCGACAGCGTGGAAGGCTGGATCGCCGACTTCATCGAGTCCACGCCCTTCCGTCCCTGGCGCGGCGTCCCCGGCCTCGACGCCGCCCCGGTTCTGATGGCGTTCATGGAGGCCGCGTGCGCCTCGATGTCGCCGGGGGACCTGGACGAGCCCGCGGTCCGTCGGGGGCTCCTGTCCGGCGTCGCGAAGCTGGCGCTGACACCGGACCTGCGGGCCGCCGTGCCGCAGGTGACCGGCGCCTTCCTGGGATTTCTGGAGTCGGAGGGGCGCCTGTCGGGCGGCGCCTCGCTCGGGACCTACGCCGGGGCGCTGAGCGCAGCGTTCGAGAAGCAGGCCCGGCCCGAGGGGACGCCGTTCCGCAGTGCCGGGGCTCCGTTGGGCCGGAACGACCCCTGTCCCTGCGGGAGCGGGCGGAAGTACAAGAAGTGCTGCGGGGGATAGAGGGGGGGGGGACACGACCACCCCGCGAACTCCACCCCGGTCCCCCCGGCGACCTCAGCCCCGGCGCAGGGTCGCCTTCGCGTCGGTTCCCCATTCCATCAGTTTCAGCGTCGACTTCGTGCGGCCGTCAAAGAGAAGCGTCACGACGCCGCCCTTCCAGGTCGGCTTCCCCTTCCACTCGATCTTCCCCTCCTGGATGCTCGCCCGGCAGATGCCGTTCTCGTCCGCGTAGAGGGCGAAGGGGATCTCCGGCGAGAGGACGAGGACCTGCCGGGTCTTGACCGGCGCCCCGAATCCTTCCAGCTCGGTCCGGATCTCGATGGTCTCGGTGACGTGTTCCTTCCCCTGGATCGTGGCTTTTCCCGCGGTCACCTCCGCCGTGCCGGTGGCCGCATCGTTCCCCGGGTCCGCGAGCATCGCGCGGGTCAGGTTCAGTTCCACACCCTTCTCGCCGGGCTTGCCCCAGAAGGCGCGCTTCACCTTCCGGTCCTTGAGTCCGACGGAACAGAGGATCACGGTTCCGGGGAAGTACTCCACCGTCGTCCGGTCCTCCTCGATCCAGACGACATCCGCCTCGACACCCACGCACGCGAGGCGGTATTCGAGTTTCGCCTCCCCGTCCCGCTCGAGCGTCCGCTTCACCCAGTCGCCGTTCTTGAGGGTGGCGACATCATGATCCAGCCACGCGTTCTCCGAGACGTCGGGTTTCGAGTGCTGTGCCGCTGCCGTGGAAGGGATGCAGGCGAGGGCGGCGAACAGGGCGAGCGCGTGCAGGGGGCGGGAGAGCATGGAGGGTCTCCTCAGGGGTCGGAGACGCCATCATGACGAGTCGGGGACCCGCGGGCACCTGAAATCGGCGGCGGAGGACGCGAGGGCTTACCGGCTCCCCCGGCCGCCGTTCTTCCTGGCGGCCTTCTTCCGCGTCTTCTTCTCCGCGGCCTTTCGGCGGCCCTTTCGGGACAGGCGCTGGAGCAGCCCCGACAGCTCCTTTGCGGACGTGCTCATCGAGGTCGCCGCGAGCTGGACGATGTCGGACATGAGGGAGCGGACCTCGGCGGCGGAGACCCGGGGCTCGACGGATTTCCGCCGTGCGGGAGCCGGGGCGTGGAGCGCCTTGCGGCGGGGGGTGGATCGGGGCTCGGGCTTGCGGCGCCGGGGCATCGGGGGGACTCCGCGGGGGACCGCACGAGCGTCGCGCCGGGAGAGACGGGAGGCAAGGAAAACGCGCGCGGCCCCCGCCGGCGTTATTTCGGGGATCTCCTCCGGATCTCCGCGACGCACTGTGCCGCGGAGTTCGAGAGCCAGGAGTCCGCCGGAGCGAGCTGGATGACCCGCTCGAAGCCCGCCAGGGCGTCCGCGAAGCTCCGGTTCCGGAATTGCGCGGTGGACCGCCAGAACAGCGCGTGCGCGTGATCCGGGTTCGTCGCCAGGATCCTGTCGGACAACTGGTAGAGCTCGTCGTTCTTCCCGTGACGGAGGAGCACGGTCAGCCTCAGGTCCAGGGCGCGGGGATCGTCCGGCTTGAGTCTCTCGATCTCATCCAGGTCGCGGAGAACCGGCTCGAGAGGGCCGGCCTGGTTCAGGTCGGCGCGTTCGAACAGGATCTCGACGGAGTGGGGAAGGGCCTTCACGCCGTCGTCGGCCGCCAGGGCCGCCAGGGCTTTCCTGTCGAGGGCCCGGAGCAGGCGGATCCGGTCGAGATGGGTCTGCTCCCTGGCCGGATCGAGCGCGAGCAGGCGCTCCAGGTCCGCCAGGGCCCCGTCGTTCTGGCGCAGCCAGGTCAGCGTCGCGGCGCGGGCGCGGAGTCCGTCCTCGTGGTCGGGCTGGATCGCGAGCCCCGCATTCAGGTCGTCGAGCGCGCTTCCCAGATTCCTCCGCGCCAGCTGCCCCTCCCCCCGGCGGATCAGGACGACCGCGCATTTCGGGAGGACCCTGAGGATCCGCGTGAAATCCTCGACCGCGAGGTCGTGCCGGTCAAGGGCGGCGAGGACGAGGCCGCGCTGGTGGCGGGCCGGGATGAACTCCGGATCGATCGCGAGGATCCGGTCAAAAGTCTCCTGTCGGGGTTCGTCCGCCCCCGACTTCAGCCGCAGGACCGCGAGCGTCTGCATCGCGGGGACATGGTCCGGCGCCAGCGCCAGGACCTGCTCGGCGGTCTGCGCCGCGAGCGCGGCGCGGTCGGCGCGGGCGAGGGCGGACGCCAGGCAGGAGAGGAATCGTGGATTTCCCGGCCTCCGGCGGACCGCCACGGAGAAGGCGTCCACCGCCTCGGATCCGGATGCGGCGACGCCGCGCAGCCAGGGTGCCCGGGGATCGGTCGCGTCGC
>JABWAY010000519.1 GCA_013360825.1 Candidatus Brocadiia bacterium
GTGCGGCGGGGCGCGGGTGCGGCAAGGGGGCGCGCGGCGCACGCCGCGGCCCGGCCGAACTCATCGTGGAGTGTTAGCAGGGCACCGGCTCGTCGAACATCGCGAACATCCGCTCGAGGTCCGCCAGGGACTGGAAGAGGCGCACCCGGCGCAGTTCCGGGGGGACGGAGAGGACGCGGGTCTTGTCCTGCGACGGCTGAGGGGCACGCGCCGCCGCCCGGAGCGTGGCGACAGGTGCGATCGGGAAATGGTGGGGGGGCATCGATTCCGGCTCCGGGTTGGCGGTGTTCATGGCGCGGCGTCCTGACTGTCACGCGGTCCGGGCGGGTTCTCCCGGCCGCATAAAGATCATAACACATTGAAAGATTTAAGGAGTTTAAGATTCTGGAATTTTTGGAGCAATCCTGCCGTGCACCGGTGCACGCCCCCCGGAGGCCGCGCACCTACCCCGTCACCCCCGACTCCTCCAGGCTGACCGTCCCGCCCCCCACACGGCACTTCACACCGATCGGAATCACCTGGCTCGGTATGTGATGCCCGAAACTCTCGACCTTGATCACCGGCCACTTCTCCACGTCCGTCGCCCGCAGCGTCACACCCTTCACCGTCACCCCGAATTTCTGCTCCTCGATTCCCTCGAGATGACCGACGACCATGCCGCGCAGCCGCCCGAACCCTCCGCCGAGCCGGAGATGCCAGAGAGCGCTGTTCAGGTCGTCGACGTTTTCGCCGACGTCCTCCCAGAAGTAGATCCGGTCGCGCCAGACCGGTTCCCACGGAGTCCCGCGAAGCCAGACGGTCGACCAGAGGTTCCCGGCGACCGTGCGCCCGGAGCGGGGGGGCGCATCGCGCCAGGCCGCGATGGCGCCCGGAGGAATCCCGGCGGGCCGGACCTCCATGAGCGCCCGCGTGACGAATTCCCTCGACGCCTGCCTTCCCTCCGACAGGCCCCAGAGGATGTTCTCGCCCATGAAGGTCACGAGCCCGGTCTTGCGGTGGATGGCGTTGAGAAGCGACGTGTTGTCGGAGAAACCCATGAGGATCTTCGGGTTGCGGGCGATGCGGGGGTAGTCGATGAGTTCGAGGATCTCGAACGCGCTGAATCCGCCGACGAGGCAGAAGATCGCCCGGATGCGCCGGTCCGCGAACTGCCGGTTGAGGTCCCGGGCGCGCAGGTCCCGGTTGCGCCCGATGTAGCCGCGGGATTTCTTCACGCTTTCGCCGATGTGCACGCGGAGGCCGAGGGACTCGAGGAAGGAGACGCCGGCCTGGATGTCGTCGTCGTACGGCGGTGCGCCGGAGGGTGCGACGATGGCGACCTCGTCGCGGCGGCGGAGGACGCGGGGTTTCACGATGGTCATCCCCCGATTCAAAGCGAATCCCCGGGGAATCACAGGAAAACAGCCGGGGAATCCCGGCCCGGGAACGACGCGGTGTGGCAGAATCCGGAGGCGCATGGGCCCCGTATCTGCTCCGATGACCACCACCACCTCCCCGCATCCGCGTGCCGGCGCCCCGGCGTCCCCGGAGCGGCCGGAGCTCTCCGTGATCATTCCGGCGTGGAACGAGGAGGAGCGGATCGAGGGGGCGATCGCGTCGGCGTGGGACGCGGGGGCCGGGGAGGTGATCGTCGCCGACGGGCATTCGTCGGACGGGACGGCGGCGCGCGCGGCGCGGATGGCCC
>JABWAY010000520.1 GCA_013360825.1 Candidatus Brocadiia bacterium
CTCCCAGACCGTCGGCGCGCCGAGCGCCTCGTGCGCCCGCCGCTCGAGGTCCGCCACCGCCGCCCGCGCCCGCTCCGACGGCCCCAGGAGCTTTCCAGGCAGGAACGCCGGGTACGCCTTGCGGACCATCCGCGCCAGCGACGCCGCCTTCGCCCGGAAAAACGCGCTCGGCGAGTCCTTCAGTTTCAGGTACCCCAGCAGCATCGTGTCCACCGCCCGGTAGATTCCCGCCCCGAGCCGCCGGTAGTCCTCTTCAAAACAGCGCCGCTGCCACCCCTCGATCTCGGCCGGCTGCATCGTCGGGTGCTGCACCATCGCGTAGAACCCGCTCGCCTTCCGGCAGTAGAGCTCCTTGTCCCCCGCGAATTCGGGGTGCATCAGGTTCTCGCGCAGCACCCGGTCGAAAAACGGCGTCCCGGGCGTCGGCCCGTAAATCAGGAACTGCCCGAAATCCGGCCGGAGGTCGAGCAGCCCGTCCAGTTCCTCCTGGATGATCTCCGGCGTCTGGTAGGGGAGACCGACGATCATGGAAGCGAGGATCGAGATCCCGTGGTCGCGGAATTCGCGGAAGATCTCCCCGACGGGGCGCCCCTGCTGCTTGGCGTACCCGGACCGTGCCCCCTCGTAGCCGATCCAGAGGCCGTCGATCCCCATCTCGAGGATCTCCGTCACCGTGTACTGCGAGATGGCCCGGACGCTCGCGAACGCGAACACGCCGAGGGGGACCCCGCCTTCCTGGACGCAGTCGCGGAACTCCATCGCCCGCTTCCGGTTCATCAGGAAGTCCTCGTCGATGATCAGGATCGCCGAGTCCGCGTCGCGGTCCAGGTACCGCTTCACCACCCGGTAGATGTCCCTTCCGGTCGGCAGCAGCCGGATGTGCTTCCGCTTGAAGAAATGCGACGTGCAGCAGAAGTCGCAGGCGTGCGGGCAGCCGAGCCCGGCGATGACGATCCCGGTCCGCGAGATTTCCTGGCCGAAGATCCGGAGCGGGTTGGAGATCAGCGGGTGCCGGTACGGTTTCTGGAGCGGCGGCTGCCCGAGCAGTTTCCGCAGGTACGCCACCCCCTCCTCCCGGCAGATGTGGTCCCCGTACGGCGTCAGCATCGCGTCGTCCAGCACCGTGCCGTAGCCCCCGAGCACGATCTCCGCTTCCGGGGCATGTTTCCGGATCAGCGCCACCGTCTCCTTCATCCGGTGGTACGTCGCCAGCACGAACGACACGCCGACGACGTCGTATCCGCGGCGGAGTTCCCGGACCAGTTCCCGGCGGCTCGGGTACTGGAGGGTGACGGCGGGGCAGTCGAGGTTTTCGGCGAGGTATTCGAGGGAGAAGTGGATGTGATGGGAGCGTGGGGAGAAGGCGCCCTGGGCGCGGGTGACCTGGCAGAAGAGGAGTTCGTAGCCGACGCTGTCGGCGTCGCCGACGGCCTCCCCGAACGGGCGGCACACGCTGGTGAGGAGGACCTTGCGGGGGGGCGGAGACATGTGGTGAACAGCATTAACTAATGGATCGGGACGGGATTGTCAACAGGCCGGGCGGGGAGACCCGCGTCACGGGCCCCGCTTTTCCCCATCCACACTGTCGATGCCACGTGATTATGTCACCACTGCGTCCAAGTAGAAATGTCACCCTGCGCGCCTCAAAGGGAGGAGCGAGTGACGAAGCAACTGGCGCAGG
>JABWAY010000144.1 GCA_013360825.1 Candidatus Brocadiia bacterium
GCTGCTGGCTCCGGGAGACCCTGCCGGCGCGGCGCAGCACTGGGAGGCCGTCGTGCGCGCGCGTCCGCACAGCGAAGCGGCGGCGCTGTCGCTCTGTTCCGCACGGATCGCTGCGGGGGATCCCGCGGAGGGCGCGGTGGCGCTGGCGGCGTTTCTCGGTGCCCATCCCGACGCTCACCGCACCCGGATTGAGCTGGCGGCGCTGAAGGCTCCGGCACAGCCCGAGGAGGCGCTCAAGCTCCTCGATGCGGCCCCTTCGACCGGGGCGCTCGCCGGGCGGGCGGCCTACGCGCGCGGGCTGGCGCTGCTGGCGTTGAACCGTTCCGCGGAGGCGTTCACGGCATTCTCGCTCGCGGTCAGCCACGATCCCGCCGCCGGGGAGTACCGCTGGCAGCGCGCGGTCGCGGCGGAGGGTCAGAACATCCACGAGGCGCGCGCCTTCTGGGAGTCCTACATTGCGTGGGGGAAGGCGAACGGCGAGCCGGCGGAGCGGATCGCCGCGGCTGAGAAGCGTCTGCTTCTGCGGTTCGGCCGCTGACGGTCGTCGGGCTTTCCGCCCCGGGAGGCGGCGTCCGTCGGGCTCAGAACCCGAACCCCAGGGTCAGGCGGACCCTCAGGGACTGGCGGCTGTCGGTCGGCTGGGCGAATTCGAGGCCGAGGGGGACGGGAAACTGCTCCAGGACCCAGATGTCGGTCCAGAGTCCCGCGCCGACGGAGTGGCGCCAGTCCGGGTGACCCGTGGTCCGGATGACCTCGTGCGCATGGTCGTCGGACGCGAACCCGATATCGCCGAAGATGTACGCCCGGAGGTCCTTGACCAGGAGGACCTGCCCCGGCCAGGACCAGTTGATGTCGCGCCAGAGCGGGAACCGGATCTCCGCGGAGGCGCCCGCCGCATTGCGGCCCTCGATGCGTCCGAAGTGGTAACCGCGAACGACGTCCGCGATGTCGAATGCGTCGGGATCCCGTCCGTGGGAGAGGCGTCCGGTCGATCCGAGGGCGATCACCACGTCCTCCCAGACCTCGATGTACTGCCGCCAGTTCCAGAACCAGGTCGTCCGGCGTTCCTGGCTCGCGAGGTCGCGGTGGTAGAACTCGGCGCCGACCTGAGCGTGAAATCCTCCGCTCGGGTGAAGTCCGCGCCCGATCACGTTGTCGTGAGTCGCCGCGAAGATCAGCCCGCCGTTCCGCGGGTCGGTGTTGTTCAGGTCCCGGTCGTCGAACCGGATGCGGTTCTCGAAGAGCGTGTAGCCGACGAGCAGCGACCGGTGCTGGTCGATCGCGAATCCGGTCCCCGCGAGAAAACCGATCTGGTGCTCCGTCCGCTCCTCGTCGCGCTCCTCGAACGTGCTGTACCGGCTGAAGATGTCGATGAACAGCGGGATCGGGGTCATCCGGTTCCAGTAGATGAGATCGGCGTTCAGGCGCACCCCCCCCACGGTCCCCGTCACGGTCGCGCCCGCGGCCACGACCTGGTCCCCCGTCAGCGTGCTGGCGGACGCGACGTTGAGCAGGCCGAGCGGCATGAGGAGATCGAGGTGCCAGCGGTTCGAGAGCGGGTGGACGTCGAAGGCCTCGACCGGCCGCACCTGGAGATCGCGGTACCAGTCCCGGGGAGCCGACACCGGAACCGGCGCCCACTCCCCCGTCGAGCGATCGAGCGTCAGCGCCCAGATGTTCCACTCGCCGTGCCGGTAGCAGGCGAACGCGATCCTGCCGTCCGGCCCCCACGAGGGGCTGACCGCGCCGGTCGGCACATCGGTGATCTTCCGCGCCTTCCCTCCCTCCAGCTCCATGATCCAGAGGTTCCAGATGCCGCCCTCGTCGGACGCGTACGCCAGAAACGCCCCGTCCGGGGAGAACTGCGGCGTGATCTCGTTCGCGTGGGTCTCCGCCAGCGGCGCGGTCTTCCCGCTCGCCAGGTCGAGCACGTACAGATCGGTCTGCCCGTCCTGCTCGCCGGCGTAGACGATCGACCGCCCGTCGGGGCTCCAGGAGGGTGAATCGTCGTGCCGGCGATCCTCCGTGAGACGCTTCACCTCCCCGGTCTCCACGTGCCCGAGCCAGAGATCGGTCTGCCCCCGCTCCATCCCGCTGAACGCAACCCACTGCCCGTCCGGGCTCCAGGCCGGGCTCGTGAGGGCATCGAAGCGGAATCCGAGCCGCCGGACTCCGTCGAGCGGGCCGGTCCCGCAGAGGAAGACGTCCTGGTGAATCCCCACGTTCGCCACAAAGGCGATCCGGGTCCCGTCCGGGGACCAGGAAATCCCCGACGCCCCGCCGGAGACTTCGCGGATCGAGTTGTTCACGCGGAAGATCAGCGGCGAGGATGCGCCGGTGCCGTCGGCGTTGACGACATGGACCGACCACGCCTTCGACTGGTCCGAGAGGAAGGCGATCTTCGTGCCGTCCGGCGAGAAACGCGGCGAGACGCGGTGTCGCCGGTAATAGGAGTCGCTCCGGGTCACCGGCACCGCCCAGGCCGCCGGCTCCGTCGTGCCGGCCGCCTCCAGGATGAACTCGGCCTCCATCGCCTTCCGGAATTCCTCGTCGAAGGCGTGGTAGCTCTTCCCCGTGATCGGGCCCAGTTTCTTCGAGGCGGGCCAGGGGAACCCGTCGTACGCCTCGAACAGCCGCCGGACGCTCCCCTCCCCGTACGTCGCCTCCAGGTGCCGCAGCGCGAAGAACCCGGTCGTGTAGGCCTCGGCGACCTCGTGCGGGTTCAGATGGCCGAACCCGTGCAGCTCGTAGAGCGGCCGCAGCCGCCCGTCCAGCACGGCGTCGCGCATGAGGAGCCGCTCCCACGTGTCCTCCCCGCCCGCCCCCCACTCCGCCAGCCCCTCCACGAACCACTCGGGCAGCAGCGGGTCCTTGAGGAACAGATAGGAGGGGATCTTCCAGTCGTAGTAGCGGTTGAACATCAGCTGGTGCGTGAATTCGTGCTCCACCAGCCGCTGCATGAACTTCGCGCTCCCGAACAGCGGAATGACGATCCGGTCCTGGAACAGCTCCGTCACGCCGGCCACCCCCGCCGGCATGCCGCCGGGAAACACCGTGGTCCGCCGGAAGTCCCCCGGGCTCCGGTAGACGAAGATGTGCGCCGGTCGCCTCAGCGACGACCCGAGCCGCTCCCCGATCCTGGCGTACGCGTCCTCCGCCCACTGCGCGACCTCCCGGACCCGCTCCAGGATGTCGTCGTCGCTGTAGTGGACGTGGAAATTCACGGTGTCGAGCGTCTTCCATTCCCGCGGCTCGCGCGGGCGGATCTCCGCCTGCCCGGCCGCCGGCGTCGCCAGGCAGGCCGCGAACAGAACCCCGACGACAAGCCGCCCCATCACGCCCGCCCGCCCGAAATCGAACGCTCCAGCCCCGCCCCCGCCTCCAGCCCGATCACGTCGAACGCGGCCCTCGGGCGCGCCACCCGCCGCGCACAGTCCGCCATCCGCCGCCTCACCCCCTCATCCGTCAGAAGCAGCCGGATCTTGAATTCCAGCGTCGCCGCATCCTTCGCCTTCACCGCAGCCCCCGCCTCCATCAGATGGTCACAGTTCCGCTCCTCCTGCCCCGGAATCGGCGCATACGCCACGATCGGACACCCCCGCGCGATCGCCTCGCTCACCGACAGACCCCCGGGCTTCGTCACCACGAAATCCGCCGCCGTCAGGTAGTCCTCCATGTTCGTCACAAACCCCTTCACCACCAGACGCTTCCCCGACGGCGCCTCCAGCACCTCCAGTTCCTTCCTCAACTCCTCGTTCCGCCCGCACACCACCACCGCCTGGAAATCCCCGGGTGTCTTCAGCACCTCCTTCACCGTCTCCGCAACATGCCCCACCCCGAATCCCCCGGACAGGATCAGCACCGTCGGCAGCGCCGCATTCACGCCGACCTCCGCCGCCGCCGCCGCGCGCGTCCGCTCCCGCCCGAACACCGGGTGAATCGGAATCCCCGTCACCACAATCCGGTCCAGCGGCACCCCCTTGCGGTGCACCTGCCACCGCACCTCCTCGCTCCCCACGTACCACCGCGAAACGTCCGGGTGGATCCAGAAAAAATGCACGTCGTAGTCGGTCACGCAGACGGAGACGGGAGGAAGCGTCCCCCGCTCCTTCCGCCTGGAGGAGAGGAGCACGTTCGAGGGAAGAAAGTGCGTCGTGAGAATCCGGTCCGGCCTGAACTCGGCGACCAGCTTGTAGAGCCCCCCCGCGTTGAAACGGTCGAGGACCCGCATCACCTTCGCGGTCGAGGAGGCCTGGCTCCTCCGGTCGTAATACTCGTAGAAGTACCCCCACACCTTCGGGATGCGGTTCACGGTCTCCAGGTACGACTGCGCGTACCACTTCTTGAACAGCTTCGGCGTGTGGTTCAGCGCGTCGTCGCTTCGGACCTCGACGTCCGGCCGCATGTCACGGCAGGCGGCTTCGAGCGCCTGGGCGGCGCGGAGGTGTCCGGCGCCTGCCGAGGCGGAGAGGATGAGGAGTCGCATGGGGAGAGATTAGGGTGCGGGGGCCGGGAAGAGAAGGACGAAGGCGCGGGGGGCGGCCGCGTCAGGGCGCCGGGTTGCGGAGCGGGCGGCGCGGGATGCCGATGTCGGCGACCACGACGGTTCCCGTCAGGGCGGCGTGCCGTTCCATCCCGGACTTGGGGGCGTGCATCGTGACGGTGCAGTCCGCCCGGACCGCGGGGCCGGGGGTGCCGGCGGTTCCGGGGACGAGGCCGCTCGGGATGTCCGCCGACAGGACGGGGCGGCCGGCCGCGTTGATCGCCTCGATCACGCCGTCCCAGGGGGGCCGGACCGGACCGCTCAATCCGGTGCCGAACAGCGCGTCCACGACGAGTGCCGCGCCGGGCAGGAGGGCGTTCAGCGTCCCGATCTCCCCGGGGTGCGCTTCCCGGAGGTCCAGGTCGCAGTACGGAAGGGCGCGGAAATTCCTGAGCGCGTCCCCGGACAGGCGGCCGGGGTCGAACGCGACGACGGTGACGGCCTCGCCGGCGTTCGCCAGGTGGCGCGCGGCGACGAATCCGTCCCCCCCGTTCGCGCCCGGACCGCAGGCCACGACGATGCGCCCGCCGCCCGACCTCCGGCGCGCCTCCTCCGCGATGGCCCGGCCTGCATTCTCCATCAGCACCGCGGCCGGAATGCCGGCCGTCTCGATCGCGTGCCGCTCCAGCGCCTTCATCTCGGCCACCGTGACTTCGCCGGGCATGCCGCCTACGACGCCTCGGACTTCGGCGCCCAGCGCTTCCGCGGATCCGGCCCGCCGTCCATGTCCCGGCGCCGCCAGACCAGCCCCCCCGGACCCGCGAGTTCCTCAAGGCGGGCGACGATTCTCGGTTCGGGGCTGAAACGGAACCGGGAGCCGGTTGCGAGCGTGACGCGGTCTCCGTCGCCGGTGGTGACCTCGAAGAACAGTTCGCAGCTCCCCGGGGCGCCCGTGACGGTGGCGAGGATCCGTTCGAGGTGCTCGTCGGAGGCGTCCTTGAGCCGGATCAGGACCCGCTGGGAGCAGACTTCGCGGACATTCTCGACGGGGATGACGTCGGAAACGCGGAGGCCGGGTTCGTCGCGGTAACGGTCGACCCGGCCGCGGAGAAAGACGATGCGGTCCTCGACCAGCAGATCCTGAAATTTCTCGAGTTCCTTCGGAAATGCGGTCGCCTCCATCGCTCCGGAGAAGTCGCGGAACTTCATGCGCAGGATCTTCTTCCCCGCGTTCTGCCCGCCTTTCAGCACGATCGGGGAGACGCTGGTCAGGATCCCGCCGATCTGCACCTCCGTCCCGTCCTCGATCCCCGCCGCGGCGACGACGGTGCAGGTCGAGTAGGCCTTCACGAGCTCGCGCCATTTCGTCAGCGGATGGCTCGAGAAGTAGAACCCCAGCGTCTCCTTCTCCCCCTTCAACAGCTCTTCCTCCGCCAGTTCCGCCGTCTCCGGAAGCCTCGGTTCCTGTCCTGCCGCCACCGCGCCGAACAGTCCCCCCTGCCCGAGGCGGCGGTCGGTCTGGTGCTGCTGGCCGACCCGGAGGGCGCGCTCCATGACGTCGAGAAGCTGCGACCGGCGTGCGCCGAGCGACCCGAAGGCGCCGCTCCGGATCATGACCTCCAGCGTCCCGCGGTCGAGGCACTTGGAATCGACGTGCTCGCACAGCTGGAACAGCCCCTTGAACCGCCCGCCGCACGCCGCGCGCGCGGCGAGGATCGCCTCGACCGTCCGGTCGCCGACCCCCTTGATCCCCCCGAGCCCGAACCGGACCCTCCCGTCCTGCACCGACATCTCCAGCTCGCTCTCGTTCACGTCCGGCGGCAGCACGGGGATGCCCAGCGTCTCGCACTCGTCCCGGAACTCCACGACCTTGTCGGTGTTCCCGCGGTCGCATGTCATCAGCGCCGCCATCATCTCCACCGGGTAGTTCGCCTTCAGCCACGCCGTCTGCCAGCTCACCATCGCGTACGCCGCGGAGTGCGACTTGTTGAATCCGTACCCGGCGAAAAACACGATCTGTTCCCAGATCGCCTCGGCCGTCGGCCGCGGAATCCCGGATGTGCCGCAGCCCTCGATGAAGGACTCCTGGAACTTCCGCATGATCTCGACCTTCTTCTTTCCCATCGCCTTCCGCAGCGAGTCGGCTTCGGGGAGCGACAGTCCCGCCAGGCGGTTCGCGATCCGCATCACCTGCTCCTGGTACAGGATGACCCCGTAGGTCTCCTTCAGGATCGGCTCCAGAAGCGGGTGCAGATACGTGATCTTCTCCCCGTGCTTGCACTTCACGTACTGGTCCACCATGCCGCTCTGCAGCGGTCCGGGGCGGAAAAGGGCGAGGAGCGCGATGATGTCGTCGAAGGAGTCGGGCTTGAGGCGGATGACGAGCTCGGTCATCCCGCTCGATTCCAGCTGGAACACGCCGCGCGTCCGGCCTTCCTGCAGCAGCGCGTACGTCTTCGCATCGTCGAGAGGCAGGGCGGTGAGGTCGACCCGGACCCCATGGACGCGCTCGATCAGCTTCACGCACTTGTCCATCACCGTCAGGGTCTGGAGCCCGAGGAAGTCCATCTTGAGCATCCCGAGCTCGCCGACGGCATCCATGGAGAAGGCGGACGAGTCCACGCCGTTCTGGGAAAAGATCGGGATCCGCTCGGTGATCGGCTTGTCCGAGATGACGACCCCGGCGGCGTGCGTGGAGGCGTGGCGCGTCACCCCCTCCAGCTTCATCGAGATGTCGAAGAGCTCCTTCACGCGCGGATCGGACTGGTACTCCTTCTTCAGCTCGGGTTCCATCTCCAGCGCCCGCGCGAGCCGGACATGCACGGGATTGGAGGCCTGGGGGTCCCGGGTCGGGATCTTCTTGGCGATCCGGTCGACCTCCTGAAGCGGCATCGCCAGCGCCCGGCCGACGTCGCGCACGGCCGCCTTGGCGCCGAGCGTCCCGAACGTGATGATCTGGCAGACATGGTCCTCGCCGTACTTCCGGCGGACATACTCGAGGACCCTCTCGCGGCCGGCCTGGCAGAGGTCCACGTCGATGTCGGGGAGCTCGTTGCGGCCCGGGTTGAGAAACCGCTCGAACAGCAGGTCGTACTTCAGCGGGTCGAGTTCCGTGATGCCGAGCGCGTACGAGACCAGCGACCCGGCCGCCGAGCCGCGTCCCGGCCCGACGGGAATGCCGTGCGTCTTCGCGTAGTGGATGAAGTCCCAGACGATCAGGAAGTATCCCGGGAACCCCATGGAATCGATCGTCTGGATCTCGAAATCCAGCCGCTGACGGATCGCCTCGGTCACCTCCGGATAGCGCCGCCGGATCCCTTCCCCGCACAGATGGCGCAGGTACGACGCGGGGGTGTGCCCCTCCGGGATCGGGAACTTCGGCAGGTGCCGCGACTTGAAGTCGAATTCGACGCCGCAGCGCGACGCGATCTCCCCCGTGATGTCGACCGCCCCGGGGTAATCCCGGAACAGGTCCCGCATTTCCGCCTCGGTCCGCAGGTACAGGGCGTCGGTGTTCATCCGCATCCGCCCCTCGTCGTTCACCGTCCGGTTCGTCCCGATGCAGATCAGGACGTCCTGCGCCTGCGCGTCCTCGCGCCGCACGTAGTGGACGTCGTTCGTCGCCACCAGCGGCACCCCGAGCTTCCCCGAGAACTTCGCCATCGACGCCGCGATCTGCCGCTCGAAATCCATCCCGTGGTCCTGGATCTCGAGGAAGAAACTGTCCTTCCCGAAGATGTCCCGGTACTCGGCGCAGACCTTCAGCGCCATCTCCTCCTGCCCCGCCCGGACCAGCGTGCTCGACTCGCTGTTCGGGCACCCGCTGAACCCGATCAGCCCCTCCGCGTGCGCCGCCAGCGTCTCCTTGTCGATCCGCGGCTTGTAGTAGAACCCCTTCTGGTACGCGAGGCTCGACAGCTTGACCAGGTTCTGCCACCCCTTCTGGTTCCTCACCAGCATCGTCAGGTGGTACGACGCCTTGTCGTTCCGCTTCTCGCGCTCCGTCATCTTCCCCGGCGCGACGTACGCCTCGTACCCCAGAATCGGCTTCACGCCCGCCGCCGCGGCACGCTTCGTGAACTCCACCGCGCCGAAGACGTTCCCGTGGTCGGTCAGCGCGATCGCGGTCTGCCCCGCGGCCTTCGCCGCATGCACCAGGTCGTCGATGCGCGCGAGACCGTCCAGAAGCGAATAGGTGGAGTGGCAATGAAGGTGCGCGAATGCCATGGAGGATTCCCGGGCGGAGGGGGGCGGAGACGGCGGTGCGCGTTCATCGTAGTGCCGTCGGATCGGCGGTTCAAAGGAATCCGCCCGGGAATGCATCCGGACGCGGCGGGGGCGCGGACCGTCCGCTGTTTTCCCGCCGGCCGGTCGTTCACGGTCGCCGTCGTCGCCGCGCCGACGTCGATCCAGGCCGGCGACGTGAGGTACGCGCCCGCCGCGCCCACCACCGCGATCTCGTACGATTCGGCCTGCTCGACCGGGCTCCAGAGCACGTACAGCGTGTCGCGCGTCTCGATCTCGTCGAGGTCCTCGCCCGTGGCGCCGTGCGGCGGATCGACGTCCCAGACGAGCTCCGGCGCCGGGAGCACCTCGTGCCGGAGGCCATACACGTATCCGTCGGCCACGCTGACGACGATATCGTCGTTCCCGTCGCCGTCGGTGTCGGTGAGGATCGGCGCGCCGACGGGCGCCTCGAAGGCCCGCGCCCACCGGAGGTCGCCCGTGCACGAATCGACGGCGTACAGGTATCCGTCAGTGGACCCGACGAGCGCCGTCGGGGCCGCGTCCGCGCCGGTCAGGTTCGCCGAGACGGTCACGTCACCGAGCTGGCCGAGCTGCGCGCCGGCGGCCGCGGCCTCGTCCTCGCTCGCGAATACCTCCCCGCCGGCGAGCACCCGCGTGATGCGCTCCCCCGGCGCGGCGCCCGATATCGTGGTGATGGCGATCCTGGACGGGAACGCGAGCGAGCCCTCGACGAGCTTCTTCACCGGGCCGCACTCGGCGAGCGCGCCATACGGATACGGGCGATCGTCCTCGCCTTGCCACAGCGTCGCGCCGAGATCGTGCGACAGGGTCCGCGCCGGGTACTGCCCTCCCTGGAGCGTCGCCTCCGGCGCGCCGTCGCCGGTGGTGTCGGCGAGGAGCGGCATGAAATAGGCGAGGAAGCCGCCGCTGTCCGCGATCACGCCGCCGGTCGGTCCGGAATAGACGCGCGCGGTGTTGACCGCGATGGCCACGTCGTCGGCGCCGTCCCCATCCCAGTCGGCCAGCGCGCCCGGCGACGTGCCGTGCAGCGGGGTGAGGCTCTGCTGCCAGAGCGGCTCGCCGGTCGCGCGGAGCGCGAGGACGCTCGTGGTCCCCGCGCTCGGCCCGATCATCGCCGCGAAATCGGGGGAGCCGT
>JABWAY010000145.1 GCA_013360825.1 Candidatus Brocadiia bacterium
CGTGACGACGATCGCGTCCGCCATCCCGCGGTGCGCGGCGTCGGAAGCCTCCTCCGCCAGCGGGCGCGGCGCGAGCGGCGCGGAATGTTTCACCCCGACGTCCGCCAGGATTCCCGCGTCCGGGCAGAGCTGCACCCGCAGGCGGCAGGTCTCGGCCGCGCGCCCCTCCACGATCCCCTGGTCCGTCAGCTGCGCCCCGACGTGGACGTTCACCCGGAGAAAACGCGCCCCGGTCGCGGCGCAGATCGCCAGCCCGGTGCGGGCGTCGTTGCGAAGCGCGTTCACGCCGACCGGGAGTTTCGTCACCCGGGCGACCTCCATGACGCACCGCGTCAACGCGGCGACCGTCTCGGGCGGCAGATCCCCGCGGTAGAACGGCGTGTCCCCGTAGTTCTCCACGATCATCGCGTCCATCCCCCCCTCCTCGATCGCGCGCGCATCCGCAACCGCACGCTTCACCACCGCCGCCATCGTTCCGCCGTACCCGGGGGCGCCGGGAAGCGGCAGGAGATGGACCATTCCGATCAGGGGGCGCGGACAGCGGAAGATCCGTTCGAGGGTGGACATGAGGGGGGAACTCTACCAAGCGGCGCTCCGGGGCACCATGCCCGGCGCCGCGGATGCCGGCGGCAATTTGACTGGCAAGGAACCGCTTTGCGGACGATAACTGCGCAGACACCCACGTTCCGGAGCCGCCCCATGGCCTTTCCCGCAGTCCAGGTCCGCGCCGGCGCCCGGGGGGTCCGCTGCGACCTCTCCACCGGAGGACACGCGTTCGTCGCCGACGAGGTCGCCCCGCTCGGCACAGGCGCCGGCCCGTCCCCGTTCGACCTCCTGCTCTCCAGCCTCGGCGCCTGCACCGCGATGACGCTCCGCGTCTACTCCGACCGGAAGGAGTGGCCGCTCGAGGGCGTGCAGGTCGACGTCTCCCGCGACCTCGCCGCCGCCGCCGACGGCGGCACCGGACAGGACCACGTCTTCCGGAGGACGATCACCCTGTCCGGTCCGCTCGACGCCGGACAGAAACAGAAACTCCTCGAAATCGCCGGGAAATGCCCCGTCCACAGGGTGCTCGAGAAATCCCTGAAAATCGAGACGACACTCGCATGACCGGAGGCCGGGCCACCTCATGAAATGGTCGATCCGCATCGCCCGGGTCCGCGGAATCGGGATCTACGTGCATCTCACGTTCTTCCTGGTGCTCGTCTGGGTCGGCTGGATGGAGTGGCAGCGCAGCGGGTCGATGGCGCAGGTCGGCGGCGGCGTGCTGTTCACGCTCCTGACCTTCTTCATCATCGTCCTCCACGAGCTTGGACACGCGATCTCCGCCGGATGGTTCGGCATCCGCACGAAGGACATCACACTGCTTCCGATCGGCGGACTCGCGCGCCTCGAGCGGATGCCCGAAAAGCCGTGGCAGGAAATCGTCGTCGCGCTCGCCGGTCCCGCCGTGAACGTGATCCTGGCCCTCGCGATCGGCGGAGCCATCCTCCTCGCGGGACGCCGGCCGGACCTGTTCGGCTCGGATCCCATGACAGGCTCCCTGCCGGCCCGGCTCTTCTGGCTCAATGTGATCCTCACGGCCTTCAACCTGATCCCGGCCTTCCCGATGGACGGAGGCCGCGTCCTCCGCGCCTCGCTCGCAGCCGTCACCGACCACGCGACCGGCACACGCTGGGCCGCCCTCGTCGGCCGGGGGATCGCCGCCCTCTTCGTCGTCGCCGGACTCACCTGGAACCCCGGCCTCGCCCTGATCGGGATCTTCGTCTGGTTCGGCGCGGGGGCGGAAGCGCGCGCGGCGGAACTGAAGTCCAGCCTGGCCGGACTCCTGGCGGGCCACGCCCTCCAGACGGACATCCGCATCCTCGACGGGCGCGAGACGGTCGGCCAGGCCGCCCTCCGCACGCTGGCCTCGCCGCAGTTCGAGTACCCCGTGATGGTCGAGGGGCGGCTGGTGGGGATTGCCACCGCGACGGCGCTGACGGAGGCGCTGGCGCAATCCGGTCCCGCCACACCCGTCCTGAACGCCACCCGGACCGACGCGGTCGTCGCCGGACTGGACACGCCGCTCGAACAGATGGTGGGGCTGATCCAGGGTTCGGGGCTGAGAAGCGGCCTGGTCACCGATCAGGCGGGGAAGCTCCTCGGCGCGGTCACGCTCGATTCCATCTCGTCGGCGATCCAGCTGCGGGCCGCGTGGGCCGATGCCGGGAGCGCCGGGAGGTCCTGACCCCGTCCCGCCCCCGGGAGCGGGCTCCCTGAGGGCCCGCCACGCGGCGGGCCCCGCAGGGATGACTCGCGCCGTACGGGCCGCCTATTTCCCGAGGTGCTTCTTCAGCCAGTGCCGCCGGCGGTGCTCGCGGTGTTTCTCGCGCCTGTCCTCGGCGCGGTCGGCCTTGTCCTCGGCCTTGTCGACGCGATCCTCGGCCTTGTCCCGGCGATCTTCCGCCTGGTCCTTCCGGCCGCCGTCGTGTTTCTCGTCCCGCACGTCCTCGCGCGCATCGCGCCGGTCTTCCGCACGGTCGACCTTGTTTTCCTTCCGGTCGCGGTGATCCTCGCGGTGGTCCCGCTTCACCCCGCCTTTCGGACCGGCCTCGGCCGGCAACCCCGCCAGCGCGATCAGGGCCACGACCAGGACTGACAGGAACCGCGTCATCGTGCTGCCTCCGGAATCGAGTGAATCATCCCCGTGTGGAGAATGAAACCCGGGAGGCGCGGAAGTGTTTCGCGCGAATTCCGGCGGGCGGGACGACCGATCTGACTGCAACGCAACCGTCTGCGCATCAGTCACTTACAGCTTTTTCAACTCCTCGCTCATCACGCCGAGGCACTCCTTCAGATCGTCCATCGTGCAGTCCGCCATGTGCGCCACACGGAACGCGTCGTTCTTCAACCGCCCGTACCCCTCGCTGATCACAAACCCGCGGTCGCTCATCCGCTTCACCCACTTCGGCACGTCCACCTTCCGCGTGTTCGAAGCGCAGGTCAGCGTCACCGACTCGAACCCCTTCTCGGGGAACAGCCCGAATCCGTGCTCCTTCATCCAGTTCCAGCAGGTCTCCTTCAGGTTCGCGTGCCGGCGGTAACGGTTCTCGAACCCCTCCTTCTCGAACCGCTCCAGCTGGAACTTCAGCCCGCCGATGATCGAGACGTTCGGCGTCGACGGCGTCTGGTTCTTGTCCCCGAACGCCTTCATCTCGATGAAATCGAAGTAGTAGCCGCGGTCCGGGAGTTCCTTCGCCCGCGCGAACGCCTTCGGCGAGATCGCGCTGACCGTCAGCCCCACGGGGAGGCCGAACGCCTTCTGCGTCCCCGCGAGGATCACGTCGATCCCGAGCCGGTCCACGTCGATCTTCACCCCCGCCATCGAGCTCACCGCGTCCACCACGAACACGACGTCCGGGTAACGCTTCATCATGTCGGCGATCTCCTCGATCGGGTTCATCACCCCCGTCGAGGTCTCGTTGTGCACCAGCAGGACGCAGTCGTATTCCCCCGTCTTGAGATGCTTCTCGATCATCTCCGCCCGGATCGCCTTCCCCCACTCCACCTGGCACTTCGCCGTCTTCTTCCCGTTCTGGAGACAGATCTGGGCCCAGCGGTCGCTGAACGCCCCGAGCATGCAGACGACGACTCCCTTTTTCGCGCAGTTCCGCACCGAGGCCTCCATCACCCCGGTGGAGCTGCAGGTGAACAGGAGGATGTCGTTCTTCGTGCCGAGCATCCGGCGGAGCGGCTCGATGCACGCCCCGTGCAGCTCGGCGTACTCGGGAACCCTGTGGCCGATCAGCGGAGCGGCGCAGGCCTGCAGGACCTCGGGCTTGACCTCGACCGGACCGGGGATGAAGAGTTTCTTGTGCATCGCCTACCTCGAGAAAGCGACCCGGTTCATCACGAACCCGGTCAGCAGTTTGGGATAGAAGTCGGTCGACTTCTGGGGCATGCGCTCCCCTTTTTCGCTCACGATTTTGACTTCGCGCAGTTTGGTGGGGTTCAGGAGGAACGCCGCCTGGACGCCGGGAAGCGCGGCCCAGACCTCGTCGGCGTGGCGGGCGTACGACATGTGCTGCTCGCGTTCGACCATCTCGGGGGTGATCCCGAGGACGCGGTCGAGGATCAGCGAGTGCAGGATGGCGACGTCGAGCCGTTTCCATTCCGGGGCCCTGTCCCCCGGGATCGCCGTGTCGCAGAGCTTCTCGTCGCGCAGCGTGAGCAGGCGCAGGCCGTCCGCCGCGGCGAATCCGAAGCAGTGCCGGACCTGTCCCTCGATCCGCATGTCCTCCATCAGGTCCCGCCGAGTCTCGGCCGTGGCGGCGCCGAACTCCCGGACGTCGAAATGCTCCGCGAGCCGCTTCAGGAACGCCTTCGGCTCGAAGGACGCGAGCCCGGAGACGAGCCGGTGCGTCGGGAAGATCACCATCCCCGGGTCTTCCATGTTGATGAAGGTCATCATCCGCCGGTCGTACGTCTCGGTCCCCTCGCACGTCAGCCCCTGCTTCCGGCACTCCTCGCGGTACTGGAGCGCGACCTCGTAGCGGTGATGGCCGTCCGCGATGAAGATGTCGCGCGGCGCGAGGTCCGCCTGGACCGCCGCGATCGCCTTCGGATCGGTCACCCGCCACGCCCGGTGAATCTCGCCGTAGTCGTCCTTCGCCTCGAGCGTCGGCGGCCCCTGGGTGAACCGGTCGAGCACCGAGTCCGCCGTGTGCTTCGGGTCGCTGTAGAGCATGAAGATATGCCCCTCCGTCAGGCCGCGCGTGGCGGTCATCAGCGCGAACCGGTCCTTCTTCGGGGCGAGGAGCGTCTTCTCGTGGGCGTGCACCCCGCCCTTCCCGAACTCCGCCAGTTCCCCCAGCGCCACGAACCCTTTCCGCGTCCGCGTCCCGCCCTCCGCCTTGAAGATCTGGTGCGAGATCCAGATCGCGGGCTCGGCGTCGCGGACGATGATCTTCTCCGCGAGCCACTCCTCCAGCGTCCGCGCGGCGGTCGCGTACTTGTCCGTCCCGGGGTCGTCTTTGGTCTTCGCGATCCGGACGATGTGGTTCGGGTGGCGGTCGTAGTACTTTTGACGCAGCGCGTCATTAATCTTGTCGTAGGGCTGGCTCACGACCTGATCGAGCGAGCCGACCCGTTTCGGATCGAAGTGCAGGGCGCGGAACGGAAAGATGCGGGGCATGGTGCGGGTTCCTCGGGCGTGATCCGGGCCTCCCCGGGTCCCCGACGGCCGGGGGCGGGGGAGGCGAAGGCCGTGCATTATCGCCGGACCCGGGGGTGGTCGTCCAGCATCGGGCGGGGGGAGTCAGGCCGGCCCGTAGACCTCGAGAAGCTTCTCGGCGACGGCCATCCCGACCCGGTTCTGCCCCTCCCAGGTGCTCGCCCCGATGTGCGGGGTCACGACGACGTTGTCGAGCCTGAGCAGCGGGTGGTCCGGCCGGGGGGGCTCCTCGTCAAAGACATCGACCGCCGCCATCGCCACGGCGCCGGAGCGGAGGGCGGCCACGAGCGCCCCCTCGTCCACGATCCCGCCGCGCGAGCAGTTCACGAGGATCACCCCTTTCTTCATCTTCGCGAACTCCGCCGCCCCCAGGATGTTCCGCGTCTCGGGGGTGAACGGGACGTGGATCGAGATGTAGTCCGCGCGGGCGAGCAGGTCGTTCAGGTCCACGAGGCCGACCCCGGGCGGAGTCTGCGTTTTCACGTTCCGCCGGTTCGCGATCACCGTCATCCCGAGCGCCCGGGCCCGGATCGCGACCTCCATCCCGATCCGCCCGAGCCCGACCAGCCCGAGCGTCTTTCCGTTAATCTCGTTCCCCACCAGCGATTTCTTGTCCCACTTCCCCTGCCGCAGCAGCTCGTGCGCCCGGCCGATCCGGCGCGCAGCGGCGAACATCATCGCGATCGCGTGCTCCGCCACGGAAAGCGTCGCCGCCTCCGGGGTGTTGAGCACCCGGATCCCGCGCGCCTCGCACGCCGCGGCGTCGATGTTGTCGAGCCCCACGCCGCCGCGCATCACGAACTTCAGCGATGTCGCCGCGTCCACCACCGCCTTCGTCACCTTCGTCGCGCTCCGCACGACCAGCCCCTCGTACCCCGCGACCTCCTTCACCAGCACCTCCGCCGCCAGCCCCGTCTTCACGTCCACCACGTGCCCCGCCGACCGGAGCTTCTCCAGCCCCTCCGCGTCGATCGGGTCGCAGATCAGGATTCTCACCGCTCACCCTCCTGGGAACTCAATGCCGGAAATGCCTCATCCCCGTGATCGCCATCGGCACGCCGCGGGCCCGGGACACCGCGATCACATCCTCGTCCCGCATCGACCCGCCCGGCTGGATCACGCTCGTGATGCCGGCCTCGATCGCCGTCTCGAGCGCGTCGGGGAAGGGAAAGAAGGCATCCGAAGCGCAGGCGGCGCCGCGCGCGCGGTCGCCGGCTTTCCAGACCGCGATGCGGGCGCTGTCGACCCGGGACATCTGGCCGGCGCCGACGCCGACGATCATCCCGTCCTTCGCGAAGACGATGGCGTTCGACTTCACGTGCTTGCAGACCGTCCACGCGAACATCAGGTCGCGGAGCTGGGCATCGCTCGGGGTCCCGCAGGGGAATTTCAGCGGCTCCGGCGCGGTCAGCGCATCGTCGCGCGTCTGGAGAAGCGCCCCGCCCGTCACCGGCCGGATATCCCGGCGGCGCTCGCCGGCCGGGCGGGCGAGATCCCCCGCCTCCATCAGCCGCACATTCTTTCCCCATTTGGCCCCGGTCTGGAGCTGCTTCAGCGCGTCCGCCGCGAACGACGGCGCGACGATCGCCTCGAAGAACTGGTTCGGCGCCGTCATCGCCTTCGCGGCCGCAAGGTCCACCGGCCGGTTGCAGGCGACGATCCCGCCGAACGCGCTCACCGTGTCCCCCTCCACCGCCCGCCGGAACGCCTCCTCCAGCGTCGCGCCGAGCGCGCAGCCGCACGGGTTGTTGTGCTTGATCACCGCCACCGCGGGGGTCTCCTCGAACTCGCGCACCAGCTCCAGCGCAGCATCACAGTCGAGGATGTTGTTGTACGACAGCTCCTTCCCCGACAGCTTCCTCGACACCCCGATCCCCCGCACCGCCCCGGGGTCGCGGTAAAACGCCGCCGCCTGGTGAGGGTTCTCGCCGTACCGGAGATCCTCGACCTTCGTCCACCCCGCCGACAGCACCTCCGGAAATTCCGCCCCCCCCGCCTGCCGCGCCAGCCACCCCGAAATCGCCGCGTCGTACCGCGCCGTCGTGCGGAACGCCTCCGCCGACAGCCGGAACCGCAGCTCCCGCGGCAGCGTCCCGCGCCCCGCCTTCAGCCCCGCCGCCACCTCCCCGTACTGCGCCGGACTCGTCACCACCGCCACATGCTCCCAGTTCTTCGCCGCCGAACGGATCATCGCCGGCCCGCCGATGTCGATGTTCTCGATCGCGTCCTCCAGCGTCACCCCGGACTTCGCCACCGTCTCCTCAAACCGATAGAGATTCACGCAGACCAGGTCGATCGTCCCGAACCCCTGCGCCTCCATCTGCTCCCGGTGCGCCGCATCGTCCCGCTTCGCCAGAATCCCTCCGTGCACCCGCGGATGAAGCGTCTTGACCCGCCCGCCGAGAATCTCCGGCTGCCCCGTGTACGCCGCCAGCTCCACCACCGGGACCCCCGCCGCAGCCAGCTCCTTCGCCGTGCCGCCGGTCGAAAGAATCTCGAACCCGAGATCCCGCAGAGACTGCGCGAAAGCCACGATCCCGGTCTTGTCGGTGACGGACAGAAGTGCGCGCGCTGGGGGCATGCTCGGTTCCCGGAATCGGATCGCCGCGGCGACCTGCCGCGGGACCGGGATTTCAGCAGGACCGGCCGCCCCCCTCCACTAAAAACGCGGCCGGGGCAGGGGCCGGATCGCGAGCCCCCTGGCTCGGCTGAGTAGCTCCACGATGAAATTGTGCCATTCAGACGACGCAGTTTTCGGCGACCTGCGATGGCACAAGAGCATCGCGGACTTATCTAATCGACAGAGAACGTCACCTCGCTCTCAATCTTCGTCCCCCCCTTGTCCTTCCGGAGGATCTCAATCCCGAGCGCGTACTCCCCCTTCTTCCCGGTCTTCACCGTCGCCGTCGCAACCTTCTCCGCGCCCGAAACCTTCGCATCCACCACCGGCGACTCAACCCCGGCCACGGGATTCCCCTCCGCATCCAGCGCCGTCAGCTTCACCTTCACCGACGATACGTCCATCACGCGGACCTCGTCCGGCTTCTGGTCCTTGTCCACCACGATCTGGAAAACCTCGATGTCCATCGCCACGTCCGCGTTCCGCTTCAGCCCGCCCTTCGGACACTTCACCACCACCTTGTACTCCCCCACCAGCTCCCCGCAGACCTCCGCATCGGCCTCGCAGTACGGGCAGTACTTCTTCTCGTCCGCCAGCTGCGTCCAGTGCGTCTTCAGGCAGGGACACCAGTACGCGTTGACCTGGTCCACCCCCACCGCGTCGCGCGTGTCCGGCTTGCGCTTCTCGTCGGCAAAAAGCGGGGCGGTGGCAAGAAGGGTGAGGAGGAGGAGCCTGCGCATCGGGGAACTCCGGCGGGTTCGGGTGGTGGCGTGATTGTAGCGGGTGGACGGCGTGGCGGGAACGCCTGCTCGCGGAGGATCTCAGGGGCCTGCGATCTCCCGGGTGGCTTCGAAGGAAGCGGCCACGGCTTCTCGACGGTTGCGGTCGAGGAGGAGCGAGCTCCCGGGAGTCTCTCAGCCGTGACGGAATCGGGGATCGTGGGGTGCTCCTGTGAGATGACAGTCCTCCCCAACAACGTCGGCGACTTCGACATGGCGACCAGCCTTCCTGCCCTCAACACTCATACGGGGTGGTCGGCTGTCTTACTCATGTTGTCACCGAGGGGTCCCTACTCCAAGGTCACCGCCCTTCCGGAGGCAATCCGTGCCGGATTCGCTCCCTGAACGCCTCGGCGCAGTGCCTGTTGCAGAAGAACCAGACCTTCCCTCCATGAACGACCGTCATCAGGTCGTACTGATCCCAGTTGGCCGCGTACAGCATCCCGCAGATCGGATCCAGGATGCTGTCTCCCATCCTCCTGTTGCCCACGGGCACGAAATACTGCTGCTCGGCAGTGTCTGGAGCTGTCGTCTTGGGCTCCGGATCCTGGAACCTGGTGGCCCCCTCCTGGCAACATCCCGAGAGAACCGCCGCGACAAGAAGACCGAAGAACGGCCTTATGCGGGTTGCGAGCGGTCCGCCTCCAGGAAGTCGCCGGGACGTCGATCGCGCCCGAACTGACTGCAGAAGTGAATTCGCCGTGTCATACCCCGGCGCACCACCTGGATGAGGATGCCCTGTGCTCACTTGTTGAATTTCTCCCACTCAGAATCTGAATGATCCCTGATTCCCTGAGGGGTCAACCCTGCGGGCGGCACGTCCGCCGTGGGAGGACCGCCCGGATCACCTGGGGCGGGACCTTCTCCTCCGGCGGAGCCATCCTGCCCGTAAGCGTTCACCCCCTTTGGTCCGGGGTGCCTGCGTGCCGATGAAGTGTACGTGGGAGATGGGGCCACTGGCTGCGGGAAGTGTGCATCGCTGGAGGAACGTTTGGCCGCGCTGGAAGCGCGGCTTGCGGCCTCCGAGCGGCGAGTCACCGTGCTTGAGGCGGAGAATCGCGACCTCCGCGGACGCTTGAAGCAGAACTCGTCGAATTCCTCCCGTCCCCCGTCCCCGGACATCGTCACGCCGCCGCGCCCGTAGCCGGAGCAGTCGGGCCGGAAGCCGGGGGGACAGCCCGGGCACGAGCCTCACAACCGGGAGCCGTTTCCGCCCGACAAGGTGGACATTCGCATCGCCGTCCGCCCCGA
>JABWAY010000002.1 GCA_013360825.1 Candidatus Brocadiia bacterium
ACACCATCGAGTTGTTGTACCAGCTTCCGCCGCGCACGGTCCGCTGCGTTGAGCCCGAAACCACCCAGGCCGAGCCGTCCACCGGCGGCGCCATCCCCTCCAGCTCCAGCCGCTGCGAGCCCGTCAACGAGACCTTTACCGTCTGCGGCGCCGGCCTGACCGCCCCGCCGGCGTCCACGACGTCCGCCACCGGACGCGACCGCTCCACGATCTCGAACGCGATCCGCTCCGGCGTCACGTTCGACGCGGAACACTTCGGACAGATCACCTTCTGCCCCACCGCAAGCCCCGCGACGTTCAGCTTGTAGCAGCAGCGCGTGCAGAAGACCACGCGCCGCCCCTGCTTCTTGTTCAGCTCCGAGACCTGCGCCTCGGTCAGAAACCCCATCTGGAGCATCACGCGGTCCAGCGTCGTCTGCTTCGCGTCCCGCTCGATCTCCTCCATGTACTGGATCGCCTCGGTCAGCTTCTCCCACGTCACCAGCTTCTCGCGCAGCGCGAGCTGGCCGAACTCCACGTCCCCCTTGCTGGGCATCGCCCCTCCTCTCCGTTCCGGACCGCCATTTTACGCCCCGACGGGCGCGTGCTACAGTACCACTCATCGGCCGTGCCGCGTCACAGGAGGTGCCCGCGTGATCCCGATGGAACTGACCCGGATCGTCATCTGCGAGACGAATGACGAACAGGTCATCGTCCTCAAGGAAAAGGACGGCGACCGCCAGTTCCCCATCCAGATCGGGATCTTCGAGGCCGCCGCCATCGACCGCAAAATCCGCGGGATGCGGACCCCCAGGCCCCTCACCCACGACCTCCTCGACTCCTGCATCCGCAGCCTCGGCGCCTCCCTCACCCGCGTCGTCGTCTGCGACCTCTCCGACGGGACCTTCTTCGCGAAACTCCACCTGGAACGCGAAGGAAAAACCACCGAAGTCGACGCCCGCCCCAGCGATGCCATCGCCCTCGCCATCGCCACGCAGTCGCCGATTTTCGTCGAAGAGAAAGTCTTCGAGACGATGGCCGGCTGAACGGGCCTCCCCCCGCCGCCGCAGCCCCCCAGTCCGCACTTCTCACCCAGCCCCCCGCCGCTATACTGCCCGGTCTTCCCGAACGGGGGATCCGAATGAAGCGCACGGTGACGAAGGCGAAGCTGATCGAGCATCTGGACGCGGACCTTTCGCGCGAGCTGAAGGCGATCCTGCTGTACATGTGGTGCCACTCGATGGCGTTCGGGATCCGCGGGCACGAGCTCCGCGAGATTCTGGCGCCGGAGATCCACGACGAGATCAAGCATGTCCAGTTCCTCGCCGACAAGATCATCGCCCTGGGCGGAACGCCGAGGTTCGTGGTCCCCGAGTTCAAGCGGCCGACGGCGATCCGGGAGATGCTGGAGTACGCGCTCTCGATCGAGCGGGAAGCCGTGCAGGCCTACGCCGAGCGCGTGGACGAAGCCAGCGACCTCGGGGAAACGGCGCTCCAGGTCAAACTCGAGGAGCTGATCACGGAGGAAACGGAACACCTCGAACTCCTCCAGCGCCTGGTCAAGGGACTCTCGCCGGAGCAGTAGGCCAGGCCTCGGAGTCGATCACGAGGCGGAAGCCGGTGCTCCAGGAGGTCCGCGACGGCGGGTTTCCGACCCGGTACCCGGCGCGCCCCATCGACGGCGCCGTCGACCAGGCGCCGCCGCGCATGGCGCGCCAGTCCCGGTACGGGACCGGGCCGCCGTTCAGGCACAGGCTCGCCACGCCGCCGGAAACGTCCCGGATCCCGTACGGGGACTCGTCGATCGGGAACGATCCCACGGGAAGCGGGGTGATGCGGCCCTGGAGCGAGCCGTTGACGTGCGCGAAAGTCCCGTCCGCCTGGTCGCCGAAGGAGAACAGCCGCGCGTCCACCCCCCGGATCGCCTTCTCCATTTCTTCCTCGTGCGGCAGGCGGTAGACCCGTCCGTCCCGGGTGGACGCCCACGCGCAATAGGCGATCGCGTCGAACCACGAGATCGCGAAGACGGGCCAGTCCGGCTCCCAGGCCAGCCGCGGGTTCTCCTCCGGACGCGGCATCCGGATCTTCCCGCCCTCCTCGATCCAGTAGAGCTTCTCGTTCTCCCGTGGGACCCTCAAGCGCGCTTCCTCGATCGGAATCGATGCGAGGAACTCGAGGTATTCGCGGCAGGTGACCGGAAACCGCGCCATGAAGATGTCCCGCGTCACGATCGTTTCGGGTTCGCCCAGGCCGCCGGCCCAGACGCCGCCGAACTGGAACGGTCCCCCGGGCACCGGGAGGAACCCTTCGGGAACTTCTGCGGCCCGGTAGACATGGACGCCCTGCTCCCATGTCCCCTCCCGCGTGATGCGGAACGGGACGGGAACCGGTGGACCGTCGGACGGGCGGAGCAGGCAGCGCCAGGATCCCTGGCAGAGCGCGAGAGCGACCACCGGCGTCACTCCCCGGTGCCGGACTTCGCCGAGCTGGAGCCGCTTTTCCTTCAGTTCGTAAGGCGCGATTTCCCACGGAATCCCGGGGACCTCGACCGTCGGGCAGTCGGGGGAGTGCCCGAACACGACCCCGGGCGGATGAAGGCGGATCGCCGGGACGGCGCGGTGGGCATCGGACAGCGGCACGTCGGGCCGGGGGCGGGAGTCGATCCAGGGGACGTCCGACTCTTTCCCGAAGTCCACCCTCCAGCCGCGGTCCGTCCGGCGCAGCAGGCAGTCGCAGCGGCGGCGGAACGCGCGGAGCGTCAGCGTCCCCGGTGCGTCGAGCTTCCGGAGGAACTCCCCGCCCCGGTCCTGCGCCGCCAGCGTCTTCCGCGCCAGGAGCTGCTGCGCCCGGTCCCGCGTCTGGTCGGCCTCGAGGCACCGGTCAAACAGCAGCTCGCAGGTTCCCCTCGAGGCCTCGTCGTTCTCCGGATCGGCCTGGAGCGCCTGTCCGAACGCGGCGAGGGCCCGCGTGTAGCTCTCGACCCGCGCCTCCTCCAGCCCGGCCAGCTTCTCTTCCTCCGCCCACAGCGGCCGTTTCCGCTCGATCGACTCCCAGGACTGGATCTCGTCCGTCAGCCGGTTGACCACCTCCCGCTGTGCCTCGACATCCCGCCCGAGCGTGCGGAACCGCCCCTGCGCTTCTATTCCTTCCTCCAGGCGCATGCGGGAGGCGCGCTGGCGCCGTTCGCGCTCCGCGACGCCCTCGAGGAACAGCCGGATGTCGTCGTGCAGCGCGCGGACCGTCGGATACCGGTCTTCCCGCCGCCGGGCGAGGGCCTTCATGCAGATCGCCTCGAGCTCGCGGGGAATCAGGTGACCTGCCTGCAACGGAGGCGGCGGGATTCCGCCGGGGCGTGTCCCAGGGGCCGGCGCGCCGGCGGAGGGGGGGGAAATCCGGCCGGCGCGGACGTTCTCGAGAACCTCCGATGCCGTCTCCCCCTCGTACGGCGGACGCTGAGTGAGAATCGCGTACAGGATGCCCCCCAGCGCAAACACATCCGTGCGCTCGTCCACCAGATCGGTCCGCCCCTCAGCCTGCTCGGGAGCCATGTACGCCGGCGTCCCGACCACGTCGCCGTACCACGTGATCGAGGAACCGTCCCCCTGCGCCGGCGAAGAGCCCGCAGGCGGCCTCTTCTCGTCCGCCCGCAGATCCCGGGCGAGCCCCCAGTCCACGACGTAGACCTCGCCGAAGTCTCCGACCATGATGTTCGAGGGCTTGAGGTCCCGATGAACGATCTTCCGGGAGTGCGCATAGGCCACCCCCAGGCACGCCCCTTCGAAGATGCCGAGCAGCCGCGCCCGCGTCCAGCGCTCGACGACCGCCGGTGTCCCGGCCGCCACCGCCTCCAGGATCCGCCCCAGATCGGTCCCGATGACGCGTTTCATGCACAGGAAGAGCCTCGGGTGGCCCGACTCGCCGGGAATGGACCCGAAATCGTGCACCGGAACGACGTTCGGGTGGTCGAGCCGCGCACTGATGCGCGCTTCCCGCTCGAACCGTTCCGCCGCATCCGCGGACAGGTCGTCGTGGAGGACCTTGATGGCCACCTCGCGGTCGAGATCCCGGTCGCGCGCCTCGATCACGCGCCCGAGCCCGCCGCGCCCCAGTTCCCGGCCGAGTTCGTACCGCGACCCGCGCGGTGCCGCGGAGTGCACCGAGCGGCGGCGCTCCCCGAGCCCGATCAGCCACTGCCGGATTTCCACCGGGGGGCGGAGTGCGAGAAGCGATTCGCGCACGCTGGGGTCGACCGTGAGCGAGGCGCCGCCGCCGCTGTCGCTCCCCGTCGGCGAGACATGGGCGTCCAGGGCCTCCTGGACCTGCTCCTGGTCTTCCGGCTGGAGGTGCCCCAGGTCGCCGAGCAGACTCGGAATCCCGCGCGACGGATCGTCAAGCCAGAGGTTCGCGGCCTCCAGCAGCTGTTCGCGCGTGATGAGGTTCATCTGCTGCGCGAGCAGTCCGTACACCAGGTCGCGTCGGAGATGCCGAGCAGGGGCCCCGTCCATGGCGCGGGATTGTACCCGTCCCGACAGCCCTGCGCTCCGTCAGGCGGTGACCTGCCGTGCGTCGGGCGATTTTCCGTCCGCGGCAACTCCCAGAACTTCGCGCGCCAGCGCCATGTAGTCCTGGGCGCCGTTCGACTCCGGCGCGTAGTCGATCACCGGTTTCCCGAACGACGGCGACTCCGCAAGACGCACGTTCGTCCGGATCTTCGCGTTGAAGACCTTGCTTCCGAAGTGTTTGCGGATCTCCTCCAGCACCTCGCGGGAGAGCGTGGTCCGGGCGTCGTACATGCACGCCAGCACGCCGGCGATCGTCAGGCGCGGGTTCACGCGCTTCTGCACCATCTCGATCGTCTTGAGAAGCAGCGAGACCCCCTGGAGCGCGAAGAACTGGCACTGCATCGGGATGATGACCTCGTCGACGAAGACGAGGACGTTGACGTTGATCAGCCCGAGCGTCGGCGGGCAGTCGACGATGATGTAGTCGTAGTCGGTCAGCCCGGCCAGCGCCTGCTTGAGCGCCTGCCCGCGCGAGGCCAGCGGCGACTTTTCCGCCTCCCCGCCCGCGAGGTCCGGGGTGGCGGGAATGACATGCAGGAGGTCGCTGTACCGGACGATGGCGTCTTCGGCGCGGGCTTCGCCGGTGAAGAGGTCATAGACGGTTGTTTCGAGCCGGCCGGCGTTGAGGCCGAAGGAGAGGGTGCCGTTGGACTGGGCGTCGCAGTCGATGAAGAGGACGCGCTGGCCGAGGCGGGCGAGGGAAGCCGAGAGGTTGACGGCGGTGGTTGTCTTGCCCACGCCGCCCTTCTGATTCGTCAGAGCGATGGTGCGCACGGTTCCCCTCCGGAGTGCGACTGATGTCCGGTGGATTTTAGCACATATGAAAGTTAAGTCAAGTTCACGGCTGCCGGAAGCCGATGTTTCTTCAGGAGTTACAACCGCAGAGGGAGTCTGTCCATGAACAATGTCCTCGTGATCGACCGCGAACGGACTTCCGGTTACCTCGTCAAGTCCATCCTCCTCGGGCGGGGGTGCCGCGTCTCCCTCAGCCCCACCGTCAAGGACGCCCGCCTCAAGGCCCACACCGGTCTCTTCGACGCCCTCGTCGTCGATGTCGGCGAGCCCGAGATCGAGATGCCCCTGATCGCGGAAATCCAGTCCCTCCTCCCCGGTTTCCCCGTCATCGCCATCTTCCGCGACGAGGTCCCCTCGGGCCCCTGGATCGCACTCAAGAAGCCGATCCGGATCGCCTCCATGGCCGACGCCGTCCGCCACGCGCTCGGGCGCTCCCAGGGAACATGGAACCGGCATGACCTCGACGTCGCCGCAACCGTCCAGGTCGGCGCCGAATTCACCGAGTGCCGCGTCTCCGCCCTCAGCCGCCAGGGCGTCCTCCTCACGCCGAAAGCCGACTTCGAGTCCCTCCGCCGCTTCCATGAGTTCTTCCACGCACGGGTCGACCGGGGGTTCGAAGGGCGGATCGCATTCCCCGGCGGCGAGGAAGAGTTCCACGGGCACGCCGCGTACGCGGAGATGGCCCCGGACAGCAAGGTGCGGCAGGTGGCGCTGGCGTTCGACGCGGACCACGACTGGTTCTCGCTGCTGGCTCCTCCCGCAGCGGAGACCCCCGCGGAGCCCGCCCCCGCGCCGGGTGTCTGAATCCGCTCCCAGCTTTCTGCCTCCGCACCCTCGGACGCTTGGTAAAATCGCGCCCGGAGGCACCCCGTGGCGCACACAACCCCTGAGATCGAAGACCTGGAAAAGGCGAAAGCCGCGCTGATCGCGCGCTACCTGGAACTCCAGGAGCAGGTCGATCGCGCCAATGACCGGATCTACGCGGTCACGATCGAGATCGAACAGCTCAACCTCAGGATCCAGCAGGCCCGCGCCGCCTCGCGATGAAACAGCGATTTCCCAGGGGCACCCGCCCGCTCGTCGGCGTCGCCGTCCTCTTCTTCGCCGCCTCCGCGGTCGCCGCCCTTCGGCACGTCGCACGCAACTGGGCCCGCCTCCACTCCGGCCTCGCCGTCCTCCAGGTCACCGTGGGCGCGGATGAGAAGGTGCGCGGGGAGGCGCTCGACCGCCTGAGGGCCCTCGGCCCCCTGGCGGTGCCGTCGATCGCGACCCGGGGGCGGGAGAAAGGACTGCCGGACGACCTGTTCGCGATCCTGGCTCTCCACGCCGGCCCCGCCGAACTGGATCTTCTGGCCGCAAGCGTCGTCGGCACCGACGAGCCGCGGCGCCTCGCGGCGGTCGAGGCGCTCGGGAGAATCCGGACGGCCGAGGCGGCCCTGGCGGCTGCCCCGGCACTGACCGATCCTTCCCCCGCCGTTCACCTTGCGGGTCGCCGGGCGGTCAGGGGACAGAGCGCGGAGACGTTCGCGGCGATCCTGACCGTGTGCCTGGGAAGCGCCGGCGCCGTCCCGGAGGGGATCGCGCGGATGATCGTGGAGGAAGGCGCGGGCCTCTCCGCGATCGGGCCGGTCGCGGAGGCGATCGCCTCCACCGAACCGATCCGGCTCTGGAACGGGCTGCATGTGGGGCTGATCCTGTTCCGTGACCACCCTCCCGGCCGCGATCACGAGCGCCCCCTGATCGACGCCCTCGCCGGGGCGCTTCCCCGCGCGGAAGCCGGGGCGCAGGCGGTGGTGGTGGCGATACTGGCGGGGATGAACGACCCCGGGCGGTATGTGGTGCTGCGGGGAGTGGCGGAGTCGAACAGGTTTTCCTGGGAGCTGCGGACGGAGGCGATCCGGGCTCTCGGGGCGGTTCCGCACCCCGAGGCGGTGCGGACGCTGGAATCGCTGGTGCGCGCCGGTCCCGGGGCGGTCCGGTTTCCCGCGGCGGAGGCGCTGGGGGGGATCGGTTCGCCGGAAGACGCGGCGCGCTGGCTCGGCGTGATCGAGTCGGGCGTGAGGGAGCACGACGCCCGCGAAGGACTGGTCCGGGCGATCGGGCTGTGCGGCCGCGCGGACCTCGTCCCCCGGCTGCTCGCGCGCTTCCGGATCCAGGATTCCCCGGGTCTCGCGTCTGCGCTCCGGCTGGTGGCGCTCCGGGATCCCGTCGGCGCGGCACCGGCGCTGATTGAGGGGCTGAAGGTCGCGGAGCCCGCGCATCTGGGGCTCCTCAACGTGCTCCTGTCGGACGTGACCTGGCACCGTGCGGTCTGGAACGGGGACGCACGGACGGCGGCGGAGTTCGCCCGGGCGCGGGAGCAGAGCGCGGCGGACTGGGACGCGTGGTGGCGGAAGAACGGAAAGAAGTCGCTGGCCGAGTGGCAGACCGCGGGACTGCAGGAGACGGAGACCGATCTCCGGGACCGTGCGGTGCAGGTCCGGTTTCACGCGGTCGCGCGCCTGGTGGCGCTGAAGCCCGCCGACCTCGACACGCGGCTGGCGAGCCTGGTCGCGGATCCGGAGGACCTGATCTGGGGACGCGCCTGGGCCGAACTCTCGCAGATGATCGCCCCGGGATCCCTGAGCGTGCTGCGCGAGACGCTGGCCCGGGGGGAGGGACGTCCGGCGATCCGTGCGGCGCGCGCGCTCGGACACACGCGGGACAGGGATTCCGCAGGCGTCCTTCTCGAGGCGCTCTCGCGCCCCGACCCGGAACTGCGCACCGCCGCCGCGCTGGCCCTCGGACAGCTGGAACACGCCCCCGCGGCGCGGACCCTGGCGGCCTGCCTCCGGGACGAGGTCCACACCGTCCGCCTCGCCGCCCGCGACGCCCTCGAACTCATCGCCAGCCCCACGATCGAACGCGAACTCATCGGCGGCCTGGCCGACCCGAGCGAAGAACACCGCGCCAGTTGCGCCTGGCTCCTCGGCGTCTGCGGGACCGAGTCCTCCATCCGCCCCCTCGCCGCACTCTTCCAGGACCGCAATGAACTCGTCTCCCGCGCGGCGCTCCGAAGCGTTCAGCTGCTGACGGGGCGGATGCCCGTGATCCGGCCCGCGGAGCACGAGCTCGCGCGCTGGGAAGAGCTCGCCAGAAGAAAGCGGCGGGACCCCTGATCCGGCTCGCTCTCCTCTGGCACCAGCACCAGCCGTGCTACCTCGATCTGCGGAGGGGCGAGGCCGTAATGCCGTGGGTCCGGCTGCACGGGGTGAAGGACTACTACGGGATGCCCGCGATCCTGCGCGAGTTCCCGGGAGTCCGGGCGCATGTCAACCTGGTCCCGGGGCTGATCGTCCAGATCGAGGCGGCCGCGGCGGGTGTGGGGGACCCCTGGCTCCGTCTCGCCCTGGTTCCGGCGGAGGATCTGCGCGCCGAAGAAAAGCGGGCGATTCTCGAGACGTTCTTCATGGCTCACGAAGCCAACATGATCCGGGGTCACGCGCGCTATGCGGACCTGCACGCCCGGGCCCGCGCGGCGGGCTCTCCGGACGCGGTCCGGTTCGACACCGCCGACTGGCGGGACCTTCAGGTCTGGCAGACGCTGGCCTGGTTTCATCCCCTCCTGCGGGCGTCGGAGCCCGCGGTCCGCGCCCTGTTCGCAAAGGGCCGGGAGTTCACGGAGTCCGACAAGCACGCCCTGTTCCGGGTCCAGCGCGAGGTGCTCGCGGGGATCGTCCCGGCGCACAGGGCGATGCAGGACGCCGGCCAGATCGAGGTCACGACGACCCCGTTCTGGCACCCCATCCTCCCGCTTCTCTGCAGCATGGAATCCGCGCGCATCGCGATGCCCGGCGTGCGCCTTCCCGCCGGCCCGGGACTCGACATGCTCGACGACGCGCGCACGCAGCTCGCGCGGGCCGTGGCGCTCTACCGCGACCGTTTCGGACGCGCTCCGCGCGGGCTGTGGCCGAGCGAGGGGAGTGTGTCGCCGGGGATGCTGGCGCTGGTGGAGGAGGCGGGGTTCCGGTGGCTGGCGACGGACGAGGGGGTTCTCGAGTCCTCCCTGGGGTCGGATTTCCGGCGGGGTGTGGACGGCGTGCCGGCGCGCGCGGCGGAACTGTACGCGGCGTGGCGGGTGTCGGCCCGGGTCTCGGCGATCTTCCGCGACCATGCGCTTTCGGACCTGGTGGGGTTCGACTACAAGCACGCGGAGGCGGGGGCGGCGGCGGACGACCTGATCGCTCGGATCCGTCGAGCGGGTCAGGCCGGGGGCGAGAATGCGCTGGTCACGCTCGCCCTGGACGGGGAGAACGCCTGGGAACACTACGCCGGGCTCGGCGTGCCGTTTCTGAGGGCATTCTATGGCCGGCTGCAGGACGCATCGGACATCCGGACGGTGCTGATGGAGGAGGAGCTGGCCGCCGATCCACCGGCGCGCACGGTCGGGACGCTCTGGTCGGGGTCCTGGATCGACCGCAACTTCAGGATCTGGGTCGGGCACCCGGAGGACAACGCGGCCTGGGAACTGCTCGGGCGCGCTCGGGAGACCCTGCTGGAGGCGACGCGCGCGGCCGGACGGGACCCGCGCCACGGGCCGGCGCCCGCGCTGCCGTGGAGGGCGGGAGAAGCGCGCACGGGGGCCGACCTGGACCTGGCCTGGGAATCGCTCCTGGCTGCGGAGGGATCCGACTGGTTCTGGTGGTACGGCGAGGATCATTTCACACCGCTGGCGGGGACCTTCGACGCGGCGTTCCGCGCCCACCTCGCCAACGTCTACTCATTCGCCGGGAAGCCGGTGCCGGGTTCCCTTTCGAAGCCGATCAAGAGCCGGAGCGTGCAGGCGCGGGCGTGGACGGAGCCGTGGGCGCAGCTCGAGATCCGCATCGACGGGCGGCGATCGGATTACTATGAGTGGATCAGCGCGGGTCACTACCACGCGGCCGGGGACCTGGACGTCATGGACCGGACGGGCACGTGGGTCCGCGACGTCTGGTTCGGATTCGGCCGCGAGGATCTGTTCGTGCGGGTCGACACGAACGGCCCGGCCTCCGCGGGCCTCGCCTCGCGGCAGCTGGCGATCGTCTTCGTCCACCGCGACGGCTGTGCCGTCACCGTCGGCGCCGGCGGCGCGGTGACCGGGTGCCGGGCCCGCGCGGCCGCGGCCGACATCGTCGAAGTCGCGATCCCGCTCCGGGAGATCTCCGATCATCCCGGAGAACTCCTCCAGTTCTACGTCGATGCCGTGGCCGGCCCGGCCGTGCAGCGTGTGCCTGCCCGGCTTCCGTTTTCCCTCACGGTTCCTCACGACGGGGATGCCCTCGTCAGGTGGATCGTGTGATTCCGGGGGTCCGTATGCTCACGCGCGTCTCCATCCTGGCCGTCCTCCTCGTCCTGTCGATCGCCTGCGAGTCCCGCAGCCAGGGGATCGACCACGACGCCCTTCGCAGGAACCCCCCGGCCGGCGGCGATCCCCTCCCGGATCTCCGCCTCGCCCCCGCCTGGCCGAACCTCCGCATCGAACGCCCGGTCGCCGTGGTCGAGGCGCCGGACGGGAAGCGGCAGCTGTACGCCGTCTCGCAGGAAGGCACGATCGTGATGCTGCCCCAGGACTCGGCCGCCCGCGACGCCGCCATCTTCCTCGACATCTCCCGCCGCGTCCTGCGGGACCACAACGAGGAGGGCCTCCTCTCGCTCGCCTTCCACCCGGACTTCGCGAAGAACGGGCAGTTCTATGTCTGGTACTCCGCGTCCGGACCGCGGCGCCATGTCCTCGCACGATTCACGTGCGCGAAGGGCGCGCCGAAGGCGGATCCGTCCTCGGAAAAGGTCCTGATCGAGATCCCCAAGGTCCACGGAAATCACAACGGCTCCACGCTGCTGTTCGGAGCGGACGGATTTCTCTACTTCAGCGTCGGGGACGGCGGGGCCGCCAACGATCCCCAGAAGCACGGCCAGAATCTCAACTCCTGGTTCGGGAAGATCCACCGCATCGACGTGAACCGCGAGGAAGGCGGGAAACCGTACGCGGTGCCGAAGGACAACCCGTTCGTCGGGCGCGCGGGAGTGCGGACCGAGATCTGGGCCTGGGGACTCCGCAACGTCTGGCGGATGTCGTTCGACCGCGAGACCGGCGACCTCTGGGCGGGTGATGTGGGACAGAACGCCTGGGAAGAGATCGACGTCATCGTGAAGGGGGGGAACTACGGGTGGCGGGTCCGCGAGGGAACCCGCACATTCTCGCGCGACGCGGATCCCGGCGGCCTCATCGGCCCGGTGGTGGAGTACGGACGGGACGACGGCATGAGCATCACCGGCGGCCACGTCTACCGGGGAAAAGGGATCCCCGCGCTCACCGGCGCCTATCTCTACGCCGATTACGTCACCGGGACCGTCTGGGCGATCCGCACCGAAAAAGGGAAGCTGACCGCCTGGAAGGAATGCCTGAAACAGCCGAAGAACATCGCCTCGTTCGGCGAAGACCCGGACGGCGAGATCCTGGTCTGCTGCTTCGACGGCAGGATCTACCGCCTCGCCGCCCGGTAGTCCCCGTCACCCCCGGCCCGGAAACCGGTGGTACCATTCCCGCTCTCACCTTTGGACGCACACCCTGAATGCCCGAACTCCGCAAAGACCCCGTCGTCGGCCGCTGGGTGATCATCGCCGCCGAACGCGCCCAGCGCCCCAATGACTTCAACCCCTCGGTACCCGCGGCCCGCAGCGGCCCCTGCGCATTCTGCGAGGGACACGAGGACGCCACGCCTCCCGAAATCCTCGCCGTCCGCCCGCCGGGCGGTCCCCCGAACGGCCGCGGATGGAAGGCCCGCGTCGTCCCGAACAAGTTCCCCGCCCTCCGCATCGAGGGCGATCTCGCCAAGCGCGGCCACGGACCCTACGACGCCATGAACGGCATCGGAGCGCACGAGGTCGTCATCGAGGGCCCGCAGCATTTCACGAATCTCACCGAACTCCCCGTCTCCGGCATCCGCAACGTCCTCTGGCTCTGCCGCGAACGCCTGAGCGATCTCAAGCGGGACACCCGCTTCGCCAGCGCCATCGTCTTCAAGAACCACGGCGCCGCCGCGGGGGCCACGATGGAACACTCCCACTCCCAGATCATCGCCATGCCGATCGTCCCCCTCCTGGTCGCGGAGGAAATGCGGGGGGCAAAACGCCACTGGGAGTACCACGACCGCTGCCTGTTCTGCGACATCGTCGACAACGAACGCCAGATGAAGGAACGCCTCGTCATCGACGATCCCGAATTCGTCGCCCTCGAGCCCTTCGCCAGCCGCTTCGCCTTCGAAACCTGGATCCTCCCGCGCCGCCACTCCGAACGCTTCGAGGAAATCCCCGACGTCCGCCTGGGAGAACTCGCCCAGATCCTGAGGGGGACGCTCCGCCGGATCGAGAGCGCTCTGTCGCAGCCGGCGTACAACCTCGTCATTCACACGACGCCCTTCGACACGAAAGAGGCGCCGTGGTATCACTGGCATATCGAGATCATTCCGCGGGTGACCAAAGTTGCCGGGTTCGAATGGGGAAGCGGGTTCTACATCAATACCGTGCCCCCGGAAGAGGCCGCGCGGTACCTGCGGGAAGTCGGGGAGGCGTGATCCGTCCCTGAGCCGGCGACCGGGAGAGATCCGTGTTTGTGCTGCAGGCCTCATCGGAAGTCCACCCGTTCGCCCGCACCGGCGGGCTGGGGGACGTCGTGGGCAGCATTCTCCGCCCGCTGGCGAAGCTGGGGCACCGGGTCGCGGCGGCGATGCCGTACTACCGTGCGATCCGGGCGGCGCACCCGGATCTGAAGCAGGTCGCGGCCTTCGAAATTCCCTGCGGGGAAACGCGGCGCCGCGTCGCCGTCCGGCGGCTCGAGCTCCCGGCGCCGGCCGTCACCGTCTACTGCATCGACGAACCCGGTCTGTTCGACCGCGATGGACTGTACGGCTCCGGCCGCGGCGACTACGCCGACAATGCCGAGCGCTTTTCGCTGTTCAGCCGCGCCGTCCTGGAGCTGATCGTCGCCCTGAAGCTCCCCGTCGACGTGATCCACGCGCACGACTGGCAGGCGGCCCTGATCCCGGTCTACCTGAAGGCCGGCGCCGGCGCGCGCCCCGAACTCGCGCGGATCCGGACGCTCCTGACCATCCACAACATCGCCTACCAGGGAGTCTTCCCGTCGCACTTCATGAATGTCGCCGGGCTCGACTGGTCGCTGTTCAACTGGAAGGCGATCGAGTACTGGGGGCAGATGAACTTCCTCAAGGGCGGGCTGGTGTTCGCGGACCGCCTGACGACGGTCTCCCCGCAGTACGCGAAGGAGATCCAGACCCAGGAGTTCGGATCCGGTCTGGAAGGTGTGCTGCAGGACCGCGCACGGGACCTCAGCGGCATCCTGAACGGCGTGGACATGGAGGAGTGGAACCCGGCGAAGGACCGGCGGATTCCGGCGCGCTACTCCGCGTCCAGTCTGAAGGGAAAGGCGGCCTGCCGCGCCGGGCTGCGCCGGAAGCTCGGTCTGGCGGAGACGCAGGCGCCGCTGTTCGGGATCGTCTCGCGGCTGGTGGAGCAGAAGGGGATCGACCTGCTGGCGGCGCTGATCGGGGACCTGGTCGCGACCGAGTCGCAGCTGGTCGTCCTGGGGCAGGGGGAGGACTGGATCCAGCGCACGCTGGTGGACGCCGCGCGGCGCTGGCCCTCTCACGTCGCGGTGCGGACGGCGTTTGACGACACGCTGGCGCACGAGATCGTCGCCGGTTCCGATGCGACGGTCATGCCGAGCCGGTGGGAGCCGTGCGGGCTGTCGCAGCTCTACTCGCAGCTGTACGGGACGGTTCCGGTCGTCCGGCGGACCGGAGGGCTCGCGGACACGGTCCGGGACGGCGTCACCGGCTTCGTGTTCGACGCGGCCACCCCGGGCGGGCTGTTCGGGGCGCTGCGGCGGGCGATTGAGACTTTCCGGAAGCCGGAACTCTGGAGCTCTCTCGTCCAGGCGTGCATGAAGCTGGACTGGTCCTGGGACCGCAGCGCGCGGGACTACGCCGCGCTCTACGATTCGCTTCAGGCCACGCGATGAACTCCTCAGACCTCCCCGCCGGTTTTCCGGAGGGCCAGGAACCTGCCCACGAGGAACGGCGGCTTCCCGGGCCGGCACAGCCTGCCGGGATCTGGCTCGACTGGGGTCCGCCGCTCCCGTCCGGATACGGGCAGGACCGCTGCACGCTGATGATCCGCGATCCCTGGTGTCTTTTCGCCTACTGGGAACTCCTCGGGCCGCACGGCTCCTCCCTTCCCGCGCTGTACGGACCGGGCGTCTTCGAGGAGTCGCAGTGGAGGCTCCGCGTCTTCGCGGGGGACGTCCTGCGCGAGGATGTTCCGGCCGCCCATCCCGCCGGTACCCGCTACGTTGCGGTCCATCCGGGGGAGACCTGCCGTGCCGAGATCGGCCTCCTGGGTCCCGGCGACCGCTGGGTCGTCGTCGCCTCCTCCGCGACCGTCCGCACCCCGCGCACGTCGCCCGCGCCGGTGGTCGACGACGGGTGGACGGTGTCCGAGAGCGCGATGTTCGCGCAACTCGGCCTGTCGCCGGAGGACGCCGCGCGGCGGCTCGGGCAGCTGCCGGCCGGCGGCCGCCCCGGTTACGAACCGCCCCGGCCCGGGGAAAGTTCGCCGTCCGCGGGATAGCGCGGGGACCCGATTTCCCCTCGCAGCCCCGCGGAGTTCCCCGTAGGCTGGCCCCATGCGATCCCTCCTCCTCCTGGCCGCCCTCGCGGTCTGCCCCGGATGCCTGATCAACCGCTGGTCGGCCTCCGCCGACGGTCGCCTCCTGGCCGCATTCACCAGGACCGCCGTGGTCGTCACCGGCCCGGATCTGGACCGGCTCGAGCACTGGCCGGCGGCGGAACGGCCGGCGATCGTGGAAATCTCCCCGAACGGCCGCTGGATCGTCTACAACACCGACAAGGCCTCGGGCCTGTGGCTGATCGACAGAGAAAAGAAAACATCGGTCCAGGTCGGAACCGGGGCTGACTTCACGCTCCATACCCCCTGGTCCCCCGATTCGACCCGCTTCGCCTTCTGCGAACACCGCGAGACCGACCCGGGACAGTTCGGGCGCCTCCGCATCCACAACGTCCTCACCGGGGAAACCCTCACCGCGCTCGAGTGCGGCGCCCCCATGACATCCTGGTCCCCCTCCGGCCAGTCCCTCTTCACCCTCGCTCCCGATCTCGGCCCCGCCGCACGCGAACACGTCACCGGCACCCTCGTCCGGTGGACCGGCGACGGCGTCGACAAGCTCGCCTCCGTCGCCCTCGTCTCCTTCCTCCATGCCCTCGACGACTCGCAGGCCCTCTTCACGACCGCCACCCTCACCATCCCGTTCGCCTTCGAGGAGGACACCCTCAAGAAGGCCCGCTACGCCCTCTTCCGCGCCTCCGTCCGGGGCACCAGCGTCACCCGCCTCGCCGACGGCGTCGGCTGGTTTTCGATGTCCCCGGATGGAAAGCGCCTCATCGCCTGGGTCCTGGAAAAGGACGGCGAGGACCCGCCGATCCGGCTGGAACTCTTCGACCGCGACGGAACCTCTCTCCGCGTGCTCCTCCCCTCCGCCGGATATCACCCCCGCGAGGCCCTCGTCCCGCTCTGGCAGGATTCGAAACGCGTCCTCGTCCCGATCGGTCCCCCGGACCGGCCGGAGCTGAAGCGGATCGACGTGGAGACGGGGACATCCGAGGATCTCTCCGCGAAGGAGGCCGCGTGGTCGCGCTAGCCGGGGCCGGAAGCAGCCGGGAGCCCGCCTCGTGCCCTGGCTGATCGCCGCCGCGGCGGCACTCCTCTGGGGACTCTGGACGCTGGCGCCCTGGTTCCGGCGCGGCGCCGCGACCGATCACAGGGAACGCCACGGGTCCTCCGTCGTCTCGATCCAGGAGATCACTCTCGGCAACGCCCCGCCGAATCTCGCCGAGCGCTACTTCCGCCGCCTGCCGCGCTTCGGCGGCTGGCTCCTGTGGCAGACGCGCTGGAAGGAGTCCGGGCCGTCGGTCGTCTTCTTCGGGATCCCGCTCATCCGGTTCGGCGCGCTGCGCCGCGACGCCGACCGGGAGACGCTGACGGTCGCGCGCGCCGCGTTCTCGCGCCACGGGGGAACGCTGTCCTTCGTCCGCGCCGGCGGACGGGTCCGGATCGAGCTCCGCGGTTTCCGTCCCAGGCTGTTCATGCCCCTCTACTGGCACCTTCAGCTTCCCGTTCACGCGGCGATGAGCCGCGCGTTCCTGTGCTGGCTCTCGAGGAGACCCGCGTCATGACGGACAGCACCGCGGAGTACGCCCGACTGGTCCCGTTTCTACCCGTGACGGATGTGGCGTCGGCGCTGAGTTTCTACGAAGCGGTCTTCGGGCTGTCCCGGACGAATCTGAACACGCAGGACGGGAGGATCGTGCACGCCGAGCTGCGGGACGGGGAAAGGGTCGTGCTCATGCTGGCGCCCGAAGGAATCCATTCGCCGGCCAGCCGCGCCCCCGCCGCGGGCGGCGGCGTGTCCCCGACGGAGATCCAGATCCGGGTCGACGATGCCGGGCGGGCCTGGGATACGGCCCTCTCACACGGCGCCAGAGGAGAGCGACCGCCGCGTGACGTCCCCTGGGGGGAGCGGCATGCGCACATCATCGATCCCGACGGGCACCGCTGGCTTCTCTCCCAGGTCCTGCGCTGACGCCCGCCGCCCCCGGATCAGACCGCGGGCGGCCCTCCTTCGCCGTCGTCACCGCAGGCGCCGCACGCCATTTCGTCCGAGCTCTCGATCCCGTCGAGTTCATCCTCCGTCAGCCTGCGGCCGCCGACGAGCGCCAGCAGCCGCTCGGCCAGGGTCGTCCACGCGTCCACCGGACACGCCGCCAGACGGGTGGCCATCCCCCCCGCGACGACCGACAGGTGGTCCTCGAAGAACTTCTCCCGCGCGGCGCGGGTGATCCCCGCGGCGTCCCCATCCCCGCGCGCCAGCGCGTAGGCCTCCTTCAGCCACAGGTACGCCGCGAAACCCGTCTCCGAGGCGACATGATCCGGCGGCTCCCCGGACACAGGCCGGAACCCGAACGCTTCGTACAGGTGCCCCGCCTCCGCCATCGCCCGCGCGGGGTCGCGGCGGCCGATGTAGGCCGCCTCCCGCGGGGATGCCGGTCCCCCCGGCCCGAACAGCGAGTCGTAGTCGGGAGATTCGATCGCCAGCAGCGTCCCGGCGGTCTTCCGGAGTTCCGGGACGCCGCTCTCCGCGACCAGCGCCGCACCGTGCCGGCTTCGCGACTCCGAGGGGCGCTCGAAAAGCAGGCCGATGAGGCGGAATTCGGCCGCCTGCTGCAGAGCCGCCCGCGTCGCGGCGTCCTCCAGGATGTCCGTGCTCATGGTTTTTTCGCTCCCGTCAGGGTGAGGGGAATCCAGACCGTCCGCATCTTCCGTCCCCCGACGTCCCCGTCGGAGCCGTTCCAGACGGCGAAGGCCACGAGCGACGTGCCCCCGGGCGCAAGGCCGGACGGAAGCGGCCTCGTGATGACGACCGCCCATCCGGCGCCGGTCCGGCGTCCCAGCCCGGTGGAACTCTGGGACGGAGCGGGCCTCATCGTCCCAGGGCCGTCCGCCATCAGGTCCTGCACCGACTTCTTCGGCGACGGACTGACGATGTTCCCCAGCGACTTCGCCGGAGCGTACTGCTTCGCCATCTCCTCGGCCTTGCCCGGCGTCTTCTCCAGCCCCGGAGCCTCGAAGGGATAGTGATCGATGTTCGCGTTCGGATGCAGCGACTTGAGATCATCCGGCCGCCCGTCGATGAACGCCTGCGCGGTCGCGGTCCAGAACGCGATCTCCACGGGGCGCCCCGGCTCGCCCATCTGCGGGGCAGGCGTGTCCGGGCCGGAATTCGACGGCAGCTGCACCGCGCAGGCATCGGTGAACCGTGCGGCGTCCCGGACCGAGTCCTCCGTCGCGTCCGCCCATTCCAGCCGGAAGGCGATGGACTTCCCGTCCGTCAGCGCTCTCACCGTGACCTCGGTCGCCCCCGCCACCATCTTGCGGGGCTCCACCATGTCCTGGAGGATCAGCGGAGCCCTGAAGGCCTCCCCTGAACCCCACTGCGCATCCTCCGGCGTCGACGGCAGAGCGGCGACCTGCACCGCGCGAACCTCCGTCACCGGCGCCGGCGGAACAGGCCTGCTGCACCCCCACAGCCCTGCCGCCAGCACACCCGCCGCCGCCATCCACGTCCGACGTCCCAGTCGTCCGTATGCCATGGCATCACCTCTAGGGAACATTGGTCAGGAGAACGCCCCGGGCCGCATCCACCGCCATCCGGATGTACTTCGGCTCCTGGATCGGGACCCGGATCAGCTCCGTCCCGTCCTCGTCCAGACCGAGCATCTCCCCGCCCACCCGCCGGAACCTTGGGATGATCTGCTCCGTCGATCCGAACAGCGCCAGCAGACCCATCAGGTCCGGATCGTTCGGCGCGTTCAGGTACGCCTTCGTCGCCTCCTCGACCCCGGGCCCGAAAATCTGCGTCAGGAACGCCGCCGGGGCATGCAGCGGCGGCACGTAGTACACGTTCGGCTCCAGTCCGAACTGCGGGAAGAGCGGCAGCGCGATCTTCTTGACGTGGATCAGGTAGTCGATCGGATTGTCCTCGCGCATCTGGTCGGGCTTCGAGATCGACCCCGCCATCCGGATCTTCCCGATGCAGTTCGAGAAACACTGCGGCGCCAGCCCCTGCTCCTGCTTCGGATAGCACCCGATGCACTTCTCCGACGTCCCCGTCATCGGATTGAAGAACACCTTCTTGTACGGGCACGCCTTCACGCACTCCTGGTACCCGCGGCACTTCCCCTGGTCGACCAGCACGATCCCGTCCTCCGGCCGCTTGTAGATCGACCCCCGCGGACACGCCGCCAGACATCCCGGGTACGTGCAGTGATTGCAGATCCGCGCGAGATAGAAGAACCAGTTCATATGAGGAAGCGTCATGTGGGCGCCCTTGGTGATGTCGCCGGCGCAGTCGTCTTCCCCGACGTTCGGGTATGCGTAGTCCCTGGAATCCGGGCGCCAGCCCAGCACGCGCTCCCCGGCGGGGGCCGACTCGAAGATCGTCTTCCCCTGGTACGTCTTCCCCTTCCAGTCCTGCGCGCCCAGCATGTCCAGGAGCTTCACATCCCACCCGAGCGGGTAGAACCCGTACGGCTTGCTCTCGACGTTGTTCCAGAGCATCGACTCCTGCCCCTTGCCGCTGGTCCATGTCGTCTTGCACGCGAGAGTGCATGTCTGGCAGGCGATGCACTTGTTCACGTCGAAAATCGCTCCGAACTGCTTCTTCGCCCGGACTTCGGGATACCAGTACGACATCTCCCGGCCGAGCTGCCAGTTGTAGACACGGGGCATCAGCGTTTCTCCTCACCGGAGCCGTCGGGTTTGCGGACGAAACCGCCCTTCAGGAAGGTCTTCATGGCGGCATTCTCATAGCGGGGACGGAAGCCCAGGTCCGCGGGTCGCCAGAGGCCCTTGCCCTCCAGCCCGCCGGGCTCCGCCTTCGTGATCTTCACGATCGCTTCCCGCGGCGCGCCGACCGGGCAGTGGACATCGGGCATGAAGCCCTTGCCGATCACCTGGCCGAAGATGTCCTTGCGGACGAGGGAGTCGGTCATGTGGGTGGGCTTGAGCCAGCCGCGCGTGGCGGACTGGTGCGAACCTGAACGGAACATGGCCTGGTAGTTGGTGCGGGGGTTGCGGGCGAGCCCGTCGGCCCGGCTGGCCTGGCCCTGGACGGACCCGGGGGTCGCGCCGTACATGTTGAACCACATCCGGGTGACGCCCCGGGGGGTCCCCGGGTAGTACCGCGCCCGGCACATCAGCCGCGCGACCTTGTAGTTCTCCTTGTCCTTCTCCCAGCCGCGGAACGGGCGGTCCTCGGGGTCGGCATCGATCCAGACGTAGTCGCCGTCTTCGACGCCGACCGACTTGGCGTCGTCCGGGTGGATGTCCACGTACCCTTCGGTCGTGAACGGCATCCGTTTGTCGGTCCGGTAGATGTCTCCGAACGGGCCGAACAGCATGGCGTTGATGTCGGTGTCGATCGGCGTCGTGTGCGAACCGTGGCGGTACTTGGGGGTGTGGAAGATGAACCCGTACCCGTCCTTCGCGAGCGGATGAACGGTCGCCTTCGTCTCCGCCCAGGTCTTCACCACGTTCCGGCCCTGCCGGACTTCGCACGACAGGTCCTTCGGGTCCAGGCCGTAACTCTCCGGTCCCTTCACGCGGATCGCCTCGTGCGGCGGGGCGACGATCACGTTCGGCTCGTAAAACGTCGAGTCGATCGGCTCACGGTGCACGGCGAGGTTCTCGCCCGCATCGATGAACTCGTTCTCCTCCCGGTAGAACTCCAGACGCCCGGTCTTCGTGTACCACGGACGGGAGTCCTCCACCTGCTCGTACCCCACCGCCTTCGGGTACGTCCGGTTCATCATCAGGGCCGGGATCCCCTCCTTCGCCTTCGCCTCGAGGTCGGCGATCCGGTACCCCTTGCCGCAGCTGCTGAAGTCCAGGATGCGCTGCAGGTAGGTGTGAACCTGCCCCTGGTCGATGAAGTGCCACATCTTCGCGAACCTGTCGTCTCCGGTGTGTTTCGCGAGCGCGTGGCCGACCAGAGAGAGGATTTCGTGGTCGCCGCGCGTCTCGAAGGTCCGCGGGAGCGGGGTTCTGGGAAAGACGCAGAGGAAGGAGTTGGTGACCGAGGCGGTCATGTCCGGGAACTTGTGTTCGTGCCAGGCGTCCGCGGCGAACACGATGTCCGCCCATTCGCACGACGCCGTCCACCACCACTCGTTGACCGCGATCATCTCCATGCGCGGCAGAACGTTGACCACGGTGTTGTAGTGCCACTTGACGTTCCCCAGGATCGAGTTCGCGTTCGCGAACCACATCGACTTCGTCGGGCAGGGCATGTGCGACTGCCCCGTGATCATCGTCTTCCCCATCTTGAGCGGGTGATCCTCGTGGTTGTAGTAGTGCGCCGACTCCGCCCGCCAGTACTGCTTCGGGCGCGCGGGCTTCGCCGGGTCGAGTTCCAGGTCGAACGGGTTCTCGTTGATGTACTGCGGGGAGCCGTTGAACAGCGCGACCCGGTAGTTCCCCGCGTACGAGCCGATGTTCCCGCCGATGCGCCCCGTGTTTCCCGTGAGGGCCGCGAGCAGGAACAGCGAACGGTCCTTGTTGTCGCTGTTGAAGAACTGATTGGGACCCATGCCGACCGCGAACAGCGTCGTTCCGGGCTGGGCCGCAAAGTGCTTCGCCAGCGACTCCACGGCGGGTGCGGGCGCCCAGGTGAGCTCCTCCGTGGTCTTCGGATCGAAGTGGGCGACATACTCCCAGGTCAGGTCCCAGACCGTGCGGCAGCGGACCTTCGTGCCGTCCTGGAGCGTGACTTCGACCGACCCGGAGAGCCTCGGATCGCCGACGGGGGAGTGGGCGCCGACCTGGTCGCGGGAGATCGCCTTCGGCGTCCCCGAGACCGCGTCCCACCACACGTAGTCGCCCCACTCGTTCCGCATGTCCTCGCTCACGTACATCGTCTTCTGCATCCCCGGAGGCGGCGCCTTCTCGCCCGCCTTCAGGACCGTGATCTGGTTGGTCAGCGTCGCCGGCGTGCCTCCGAACACCTCCGCGGCACGCAGCATCTTCAGCGTGTCCATCCGGACCAGGAGCGGCAGGTCGGTGAACTTCTTCACGTAGTCCGCGTCGTAGAGCTTGTCCCTCATGATCACGTGCGCAAACCCGGTCGCCAGCGCGCCGGTCGTCCCCGGCCGCACGACCAGCGCCTCGTCGGCCTTGCTCGACGTCGCGGAATACTCGCAGGCGATGACGACCACCTTCGTCCCGTTCGCGCGGGCCTCCGTCAGCCAGTGCGAGTCCGGCATCTTCGTCGTGATCCAGTTCATCCCCCAGATCACCACGGTCTTCGAGTGCTCCACCGCGTTCAGGTCCCACTCGACCGTCTGCTGCCCCGTCACCATCGGATGCCCGGGAGGCAGGTCGGTGTGCCAGGAGTAGTTGTCGAACCCCCGCCCGCCCAGCGCGGCGTCCGGCCCGACCCCGCGGACCTTCGAGTCGAGCAGGGCCATCGAGTTCGCCATCCGGTACAGCCCGAAGACCCGCGTGATCCCCAGCAGCGGCATCCCGCCGCGGAACTTCAGCGTCTGCGTCCCGGCTCCCTTCATCGCCGCGATCGTCTCCGGATAGTAGTGCTGCTTCTCCAGCAGCGCCGCCCCCTTCTCCCCCGAATACGTCGTCGCAATGTTGATCAGAACCCGCGCCGCAATGTCCGCCGCCTCCTCGTGCGTGACGCGAACCCAGTTGTCCCGCGCCCGGTTGAAGTACTCCTTCGGCGGCAGTCCGTCCTCACCGCGCGGGAAACCCAGGTCCACCCACTTCTTGTACCCCTCGCGCACCATGCAGTGCCTCAGCCGCCGGTCGCCGTAGAACCGCCGCGTCAGCGCCAGACCCTTCTGGCAGATCCGCGGATCCCAGCGGTGTGAGGTGATCCGCTTTCCGTCGGCGTCCTCCGCAAGGCCGTACTTCATGCTCGGCCCGATCCGGGTGACGATCCCGTTCTTCACGAAGGCGCGGAGAATGCAGTTGTGCGTGTCGTTCGGCGCGCACGTAAACGTGAACGTGGAGTCGTACGCCCAGAGATCCCGGTAGGTCTTCTCCCAGTCCCGGTTCGGGTACTTCTCGAGCGGGTTGCCGACCGGCTCGTCCGCCCCCCAGCTCTCCGACGCCGACATGGCCAGCGCCCCGAAGCCGAGGGAACTGAGGTTCTGCATGAAGTTGCGGCGTGTGATCCGGTTCATTTCTTCACCTCCCAGGTGCGCAGAAACGCGACGATCGCTTCAATCTCCCCGGCAGACAGGGCCTGCCGCGCGGGAGACCCGCTTGCGAACGACGGCATGGTCGTGCCGGACCTGCCGCGCCGGATGGACTCGAACAGGTAGGTGTCCGTCGCGGCCTTCAGGAACGCCGTGTTGTTCAGGGCGACGCCTTCCGCTCCCTCGCCGTCCTTCCCGTGGCAGGTCGCGCAGTGCGCCGCGAAGAGCTGTGCGCCGGCCCCCGGCTCGTCCTTCGCCCAGCGGGCAGGCTTCGTGTCCTTCTCCGGTCCGATCCCCCCGGCCGTGGACCGCAGATACGCCACGATCGCGTCGATCTCACGGGGCCGGAGCCCTCCTTCCTTTTCACCCCATGCCGGCATCCGCCGCCCCGGCCGGCCGTGGAGGATCGACTGCTTCAGGAAATCGTCGGTGGCGACGGCCAGGAAATCCCGGTTGCCGACGGCGGGGAAGGGCTGTGCTCCGGCGAAGCGCATTCCTTCGCCGGAGGTGCCGTGGCAGCTGGCGCAGAACGTGGCGTAGAGCGTCGAACCGTCCGTCGAGAACTCCCGTTCGCCGAGCCGCAGGGCCCGGGCGCGGTCAGGCGGCCAGAGAGCCTCGGGGGCGTCGGTCCGCCGGAGGGACAGGAGATAGGTCACCAGGGAGTCGACCTGGGCGTCCGTCAGTCCGAAGTCCGGCATCGCGGAGCCGGGGACGATCGTCGCAGGGGACTTGAGGTGCTGCGCGTGCCAGTTGGCGATCGTGTGCTCGCCCGTGACGCGGGAAAAGTTCGTCAGCGCCGGGTCGCGTTCGCCGGCGCGCGAGAGGTCGGGGCCGTCGTCGCCGCCGACACCGTTCACCTTGTGGCATCCGCGGCAGCCGAGCGAGTTGAAGAGCGACTTGCCGTGCGCGAGGGCGGGAACGCCGATGCGCGAGCTCAGATACCCCTCCATGACGGTCCGGTCCCGCTCGGGGATCTCCCCGAACGACGCCTTCCACGGAAAGGCATCCGGCGGCTTCCCCGCCTCCGCAAGCCGGCGATTCCCCAGGTGTCCTTCGTACCAGTCGCCCGGAATGCCCTTCGCCCCGATCGCGGACAGGTCGGGTCCTTCGCCGCCTCCCGCACCGCCGGGCCGGAAGGTCCCTCCCTTGCCGTCGATTCTGTGGCAGGAGAGGCAGTCATAGCGGTCGACGAGGTCCCGGCCGCGGTCGAGCATGGCGAGGTTGGGGACGTGGACATGGGAGTGGCAGCTCCCGCACCCGGCCTGGACGTGTTTCAGCGGGATCATCGGCTGGGGCCAGTGCGGGGCGGTCCCATGCGCGCCGGCCTTCGTCGTGGCGCGTCCCTGCCCGGCGTGACAGGTGGTGCAGCCGATCTCGGCCGGCTCGTGGTGGACCGGGGGGTGCTTCCCATAGATGCGGTCCCCCGCGATCCCCGTCTCCCCGGGAGCCATCCCGACGTGGCAGCTCACGCACCGGTCGGTCGCCTTCAGCGCCGGGACGACGATCTGCCGGAGCTGGATCTCGAACTCCGTCCCCGGGGGCAGGTGGGCCGCCACGTGGGCCTGCGCCTGGCGCCACTCGCTCAGGACGTGCTCGGAGTACGCCGCCCACAGGAGCACGAGCAGCGTTCCCGTGCTGGCCCACAACAGCAGGTGTTTGTTCCGGTTCATGTTAGTGCCCCGGCCACTGAGAGGGAGACCAGTAGAAGTCCCAGTTCGGACCGCGGAACCAGGTCCCGATCACGGTGAGGACGAGGAAGCCCATCAGAAAACAGGTGAAGAGCCCCAGGGCTCCTGCCCGCATCGAATTGAAGCGACGGACGATGTAGACCGAGTAGAGGCCGTAGATCAGCGTCAGCACCGTCCCGGGGTTGATCGCGGTGATCAGCAGCTGCGGTGTCCCCGGGAACCACTGGCGGAGCCATCCGAAACGGATGGCGATCGCCTCCAGGGCCAGGACCGTGCCCAGTCCGAAGACCGCCGACCAGGCGACGAGCTTCCCGCCCCCCGGCCCGCCGAACCACTCGCCGGTTCCCTTCTTCTCGCGGTCGAGGTAGGGGATCAGCCCGAGACCGACGATGATGATTCCGGGGATCAGGACTCCCCCCGCGAACGCGGAGTGGGCGACCAGTTCCTGGAGGCCGAGGAAGTACCACGGAGCCTTGGCGGGGTTCTCCGGGACGTTCGGGTTGGCGAGTTCCTTCAGCGGCGCGTCGGAGACGATGCTGAGCAGAACGCAGACAAGAAACGTCAGCATGAACACCGCCGCCTCCGCGTAGAACAGGTGCGGCATCGACGGCACCGTGTTCTCAGCCCCGGCACCGACCGCGGGTGTGCGGCCGCGGACGACGGCCGCCAGGGACCAGGTCTTTCTCGGCGCCGCCGTCCACGCCGGCACCGCCTCCGGGTCCGGGCCGCCGAGTCTCCGGTCCGCGTCCTCCGGTTTCGCCAGGCCGCCGTCCTTCCGGATGCGCCAGAAGTGAATGCCGAGCAGCCCGCAGAGCGCGATCGGGAGAATCATGACGTGCAGCAGGTAGAACCGGATCAGCGCTTCGGCCCCGACCTCATCGGACCCGAGAAGGAGGAGTTTCTGGAGTCCGCCCGGGTCGAAGTGAGGCGTCAGGCCGATCGGATCTGTGACCTCGCGCGGGGACTGGGCGATGTTGGCGCCGATGGTGATGGCCCAGTAGGCGAGCTGGTCCCAGGGAAGGAGATACCCGGTGAAGCTGAGACCGAGCGTGACGACGAGGAGGAACATCCCGGTCGCCCAGTTGAACTCCCTGGGTTTCCGGTACGACGCGGTGTAGAAGACCCGCGCCATGTGAATCAGCACCGAGAAGACCATGACGTTGGCGGACCAGCGGTGAATGTTGCGCAGGAACCGGCCGGTCGGGACGACGAAGTGGATGTCCTTGATCGACTGGTAGGCCGCCTCCGGGTAGGGCTTGTAATAGAACATGAGGAGGATGCCGGTCACGGTGGCGATGAGGAAGGAGCTCAGGGCAACCATCCCGAGGCCCCAGGTCGTGGACCAGCGCAGGCTCCAGCGGTGCGTGCGCACGCTCTGGACATGGAGGAAAAAGTTCGAGAAAACGAAGTCGTTGCGGCTCCGGTCGCTGTCCGGCCTGCCGGTCCGGAACATCGACTCGATGAACCTCCGCGGCACTTTTCGCAGGTTGTCCGCAAAGGTCCCGAGACCTGTGCGTTCCTCCTGCCCGTGGCCGGGGGTGTTCATACGGTCTCCTTCGTGCCGGGCGGCACGACCGTCCCCTCATCGATCAGAATCGCCCCTCCGCCGGCGGACCGGACGGACAGCCACGGGAGCCCCTTCGGCGCGGGCCCGCGGAGCACGGTCCCGTCCGGCGCGAACTGCGACCCGTGGCAGGGGCAGTCGAAGCCCATGGCCGCGGGTTTCACGATGCAGCCGAGGTGCGTGCAGACGGTGGACATGGCGAAGACCCTGTCGCCGTCCTTGAACACCACGACCGACCGGCCCTCCGGGAAGAAGGGTGTTCCGGACGGGAGGCTCTCCGGAAGCGTTACCTTGAATTTCTTCGCCGCCGACGGCAGCACGGCGGCCTTCGGCAGCTTTGCCGCGCCCAGCGCGGCGAAACCGCAGGCGCCCGCGGCCATCGAGGCCGCGGCAATGCCGAGGAAGTCCCGGCGCGGCATGGCCTCGGGATCCAGGCGGGAAGGCTTCCCGGGGGACGGCTCCGAATGCGTGCTCATGCGATCCTCCAGTCCACGGTGAACTGCACCCGATCCATCGCGATCGCCTCCACCGGGCACCTCCGGGCACAGAGAGCGCACCGGATGCACCGGTCCTCGTCCTTCAGAATGGCGGAGTTCCCTTCTGCGTCCGCCCCGCCGCCGAGGGCGTCCTCGACCGCCGCCTCGAGCCACTCCGACGGACCCATCGCCGACAGCGGCACCAGCTTCAGGCAGAGTGTCGGGCAGACGTCCGCGCATCCGCCGCAGAGCACGCAGCGGGATCCGTCGAAGACCGGCGTCACGCCGCAGTCGAGGCATCGCGACGCTTCCCGGCGCGCCTGCTCCTCCGTGTATCCCTTCTCCACCGGCACGTCCACGCCGCCCATCCGTTCGTGCGGGTCCGCCGTCGGGATCTCCACCCGCCGGATCGACTCGTACCCGTGCTCGCGGGTGTACCGTTCCTGCGTCACGAAGTCCGTCCGGACCTCGACCTCGAGGCGGCGGCCGGTCAGGTGCGAGTAGATGGAGCGCGCGGCCTTTTTCCCGGAGGCGACGGCGTCGATGAGGAGCCGCGGGCCGTGCGCCAGGTCGCCCGCCACGAAAACGCCGGCGGCGGTCGACTGCAGCGTCTCGCGATCGACCGTCGGCCACCCCGGGCGCGCCTGCTGGACATCCGTCCCGCCGTCCTGGAGGAACGACAGGTCCGCGGCCTGACCTGTCGCGAGCAGCACGGTGTCGCAGGCGACCGTCTGCCGGCGCGCCTCGTCGTACACGGGCGCGAACTTCCGGTCCGCGTCGAAGACCCGAAGACACTTCCGGAAGGTCACTCCCGTGATTCTCCCGTCCGCCCCGCGGAGAATTTCCACGGGGCCCCACCCGTTCAGCCGCTCGACCCCTTCCTCGTCTCCCTCCCGGATCTCGACCGTGTCCGCGGGCATTTCCTCCAGCGTTTCGAGGGATGCGAGGCGGACTTTCCGGGTTCCCGGCAGCCGGATCGCCGTGCGCGCCGCGTCGGTCGCCAGGTTGCGCAGCACGGTCCGCGCGACGTCGTAGGCGACGTTGCCGCCGCCGATGACGAGCACATCGGAGCCGATCGCCAGCGGTTCCCCGACGGAGACGGCCCGCAGGAAGTCCACCCCCCCGAACACGCCGGGGCCGGCCTCGCCAGGCAGACCGAGCCCCCGCGAACGTTTCGCCCCCACGCACAGCAGGATCGCCCGGTGGCGCCGGCGGAGTTCGGCGAAACTGACGTCCTTTCCGACCGTCACCCCGCACCGGATCTCGACGCCCAGCGCCTGGATCACGGCGATTTCCCGCTGGATCAGCGCGCGCGGCAGGCGGTAGGCGGGGATCCCGACGGCCAGCATCCCCCCGGGCACCTTCTCGATGTCGTACACGACGGGCTTGAACCCCATCAGCGCCAGGTCATGGGCCGCGGACAGCCCCGCCGGACCTCCTCCGATGATGCCGACCGAGTCCCCGTTTACCTTCGGGATCCGTCCGGCAAAGGCCCGAAGCGTCGCCGCCATCTCCTCCGCATCCGAGCAGGTCTCCGGCGTATGGGCCTGAAGCGCCTTCCACACGTCTCCGGGATCGCGCACATCCGGGCCGGCCTGCTCGCAGGCGAACCGTTTCAGCGCCCGGATCGAGACCGGGCGGTCGAGCGCCACGAATCTGCCGTCGGCGTCCGTGCGCGGGATCTTCCCGCGGCGGCAGGCGGTCTCACAGGGGGCCCCGCAGACCCGGCCGCAGATGGAGGCGAACGGATTCGGGCCGCGGGCGATCAGGTAGGCCTCCTCGAACCTGCCGGCGGCGACCGCCCGGACGTAGCCGCGGGCGTCCGTGTGGACCGGGCAGGCCGCCTGGCAGGCGACCAGTTCCCGATGGTGGGACTCACCCGGGACGGAGACGTTGAGCCGCGGGGAGGCGGTGTCGTTCATGCCCGCTCCGCCGCCGCGCCTGCTGCCCTGCGGGGCGAATCGCCTGCGGAACCGGGGGGCCGGAAGGGGGACGCGGGAAGTGCGCAGGGCACCGGTGCTGTCGGGTGCGGGGTCATGGTGGGTCTCTCTTCTCAGCTCGGTGTGGGTGACCGGTCTGCTGGGGCAGGGGATCAGATTGCGAAAAGCGGGCCTCGGAAAAGAAGCGTGGCGCACGCGGATTGGGGGCGCTGGGGCCTGGGCACTGCGTGAAATCACGCTTCCGTGCGTGAATTGCCGCTATTGTCAGCGAACTCCCGCGCCGCACCCGCCGCCCCGCGCGGAACCGAGCCGGAGGCCACCCAGCCGGTGCGCAGAATCCTGCGAATTGGCGGCGACGTCCCTACTCCGGTGTCCCTTCCGCTGAAAACAACTCACCCCACCCCGCAACCCCACCCAACACCCGGATCCGCCCCTCCACCCGCCTCCCCCGCCCCCTACAGCCCGGGCTTCATCACATTCGTCCCGCGCTCCATCAGCCGGCGCGTGAACGCCTTCAACCGCTCCTTCTCCGCCTGCGCCAACTCCACGAAATTCAGCCCGACATCAAATCGCTTCAGGTCCACCAGAGGCTCGACCCGGATCGCCTGCATCTTCGCCTTGAGCGGCGCCTCACCGGGAAGGTCGAGCTCGATGTTCAGCACCGCCCCCTTCGCAAGCTTCTCCTCCGTCTGGATCGAAATCCCCGTCTCGCTCAGATCCGTCGTCATCGCCTCGCGCTTCTTCGTGAAGAAGCCGTCGTTCACGTTCTTGTAGCTCATCAGCAGCGCCTTCTTCAGCTTCACCCCCATCTGCCCCGCGCCGCCCACCCCGTCCTGCCCCGTGGCCAGCTTCGTGAACGCTTCCAGGACCTTGTCCCGCTGAAGCGGCTTCCGCACGCGGACCCCGTTGGAGAGGGAGATCGCGCCCATCACGAGATGCACCGTCTCCCCGGAGTGCAGGATGAGGACCTTGAGCTTCGGATACTTGTCGGCGATCTTCTTGACCAGGCTGTTGCCGCCGTCGCCGGGCTTGTTGGCGTGCCCGGGAAGGAGCAGATCGATCGCGATCGCCCAGGGCTTGAGCAGGTCGATCGCTTCGAACAGCGCGTCCCCATCCGTGGCCTCCCCGACGACCTCGTAGGGCGTCCCCGACAGCAGTCCGGAGAAGGCTTTGCGGACTTCGGCACTCTTGTCGGCGACGATGATGGTCGTTCGCATGGAATCCCCCGAGAAATCGGTTCGTCCGGATTCAGGCCTCGGATGGATGATGCGGTCTCGGGAGGGGCTGAAGGAAGCACAAAACGCGGCAATCTGCGATCTGTGAGAACGGGAGGAGAGCCGGCCGGCCGGCTCCGGCCCCCCCCGGCGGCACGGCCGGCCGTACAATGCCCCGCCCATGCCCTCCCTTCCGTTCTACTCGCGCTACACGCGCGGGCTCCACCTGCGCGCCGAGCTGCTGAACAACGTCTTCACCGCCGTCGTCGGCCTCGCCATCACCATCGCCCGCAAGACGCTCGGCGCCTCCGACGACTGGATCACGATCCTCACCACCGCCGGCCCCGCCGCGAACCTGACCGCCATCTTCTGGGCGAACGCCATGGAGGGACGGGCCAAGCGGCCGTTCATCCTGGGCGCCGCCGTCCTCGGCCGGCTCTCCCTCGCCTTCATGGCCTTCGCCGTGGAGCCCCCGCTCTTTGTCCTTCTCTGCTGCCTCTACTTCCTCTCGGAGCCCGCCTTCATCCCCGCCCAGAATGCGCTCCTCCAGGCCAACTACCTGCCGTCGATCCGGGGAAGGGTCTTCGGGGGGATCACGGGCGTGGCGCGGATCGCGTACCTGGTGACGGCGCTGGCGGCGGGATGGGTTCTGGACCATGACGGCGACGCCTACCGGTGGATGTTGCCGGTGGCCGGGGTGATCGGAACCGCCGCGTATTTCCAGTACGCCCGGATCCGGGTCCGGCGATGGGATGCGCCGGAGACGGTGAAGGAGCGCGGCGTGGTCGACGCGCTCCGGGGGTTCCTGAGAATCCTGCGGGAGGACCGGGAGTTCGACCGGTTCGAGCGGAACTTCATGCTCTACGGGATCGCGTTCATGATGGTGATGCCGATTCACATCTACCTGCTGATCGACGTGCTGGAGATGTCGTACACGCAGGTGACCTGGTGCTCGATGATCCTGCTGCAGGTGGTGATCGTGATCGGGAGCCGGACTGCTGGGCGGCTCCTGGACCGCCTCGGGCCGTGCCGGCTGGCGGCGATCGCATTCGCCGCGCTGGTCGGCTACCTCGGACTGCTCGCCTGCGCGGCGGTCACGCGCAGCGTGCCGCTGGCGTTCGCGGGATTCGGGATGTTCGGGATCGGCATGGCGGGGGTGAACTCCGCCTGGTCGCTCGGCGCGATGCGCTTCGCCGGCGACCGGGATGCTTCGGGCTACATGGGCGCCCACGTCGCCTGCGTCGGCGTCCGCGGGTTGTTCGGTCCGGCCATCGGAAACGCGATCTTCCTCGCGGTGGAAGGACCCTGGCTCGGCCTCCCGGGGTACGGAATGATGACGGTGTATGTCGTCGCGGCGATCCTGATGGCCGCGGCGGCGATCGAGATGTTCCGGCAGGGGAGAAGGACGGAGGGGACGCCCGCCGCGGGATCCGCGGCGCAGGAGCCTGCCGCGCTGGCCCGGGGGTGACCGCCCGCGTCAGCTTCCCCGGAGCCACCGCCCCAGCAGCCAGGTCGGCGCCAGGAACCCGAGGACGACCAGCCCAGGCTCCGCGGCGTCGAGCGTCCCGAGCAGGATCGCCGCACCGAACGGGATGATCGACCTCACCCCGGTGCGGATCACGAGCGGGAGAAACCGGTCCGGATCGCGCCGCACCGCCTGCACCCCGACCAGCAGGACCGATCCCGCCGCCAGAAGCGCCGGCCCCGCCGCGCGCACCGGCATCCGGACATAGAGCAGCGGCGCCGCGAGCGCCCCCGCCGCGACGACCACGAGCCCCGCCAGGAGGCCTTTCGGCCGTCGCCCCTCCTCAAACGTGCTGAGCAGCGTCAGCACCGCCACGAAGGCGGCGAGATTCGCGGCGGGGAGAAGCGTCCCGGGGTCGTGAAACAGGGCGCCTCCCGCCGCCATCCCCAGGGCGAAGTTCAGGCCGCGGAGCAGCCCCATGCAGAGCGGCCCCGCGACCCGTGACGTCTTGCCGAACGCGTCGTACGCGACGATGAAGATCGCGATCTGCACGGCGGCCGCCGCCGCCCGCGGCCCGAACCGGGTCGCGAGGAGGATTCCCGCGGCGAGGAGCACCGCCGCGATCGAGAACGCCGCGGTGACCGGGATCGCACCGCTCGGGATCGGCCGCTCGGGGTGAAGCGTGCGGTCGCGCTTCGCGTCGCAGACGTCGTTGAGCGCCATGCCGCCGGAGTACAGGCAGGCCGACGCGCCGGCCGCGAGCCCGACCTGCCCCCAGTCCCACTGGCCCCCGGTCCACCCGAACCCGGCACAGGCGTCCGCCGCCGCCGTGAACACGTTCTGCAGCCGGAGAAGGCGGGGGACCGCGGACAGGCGCATTCTGGTCTCCCGGGCGGCGCCCCTAGTATTCGACGACGTCCGCCAGCTTCGACACGCAGATGACCGTCTCCACGCGCACCGTGACGGCCTTCCGGTTCATCCGGATCCCGGACTTCTTCGCCTCCATCACATACTGCTCCTTCGTGCTCCGGCTCTCGCCGCCGTCATGCACATCCACGTCCTTCAGCGTCATCGTGTGATCCGAAACCTCCGCCAGCATCCCGATGAACACGTACGGCGTCGATGTGTCCACCACCACCTCGTGCCCCACGAACGGCTTCCAGGCGTCTGCGGCACTCACAGGAAGAATCGCCGGATGTCCTGGAACGTCGTGAACAGCAGGAGCGACAGGATCACCGCGGCCCCGATGTAGTTCGCCGGCACCATGATCCGGTCCGAGACCGGCTTGCCGCGGAGCTTTTCGAAGAAGAGGAACACCATGTGCCCGCCGTCGAGAAGCGGGATCGGGAGGATGTTGATCACGGCCAGGTTGATGCTGATCAGCCCCATGAGCCAGAGCAGGTTCCCCAGCCCGTCCTTCGCGCTCTTGTAGGAGGCCGACAGGATCCCGATCGGGCCGGAAAGATTCGACGCCTCCTCCTCGCGCACCACGAGCTTCTGCAGCATCTGCATCGTGAGCACGAACACGTCCCACGTCTCGGCCGCCCCCCGCTTCATCGCCTCCCCGAATCCAGGCTGCAGGAACAGCGTCTTGTGCTGGAGCTGGACGCCGAGGTCGCCGTCACCGAGCCGCAGGGGCGTCACCCTGACCTTGAGCGAGTCCTCCCCGCGCTTGATTCCGAGTTCCACGTCCTTCCCGTCGCCGGCGCGGACGGCGTTCTCGAGCTGTCCGAGCGACAGGAAAAGCTCTCCCTTGCCCGCCGCCCTGATCTCGTCCTGCGACGGCGCCGACACGGAGCGCAGGTCCCGGCCGTCGATCGTGAGCACCCGGTCGCCCGGCTTCAGCCCCGCCTTCTCGAGCGCACTCCCCGCGGGAACAGAGGCGAGCACGCCGCTCGACTCCGGCATCACGCCGATGAACCCGCGGCCGCCCTGGCTCCCGACCGTCAGCGGCCCGCTCTTCGCCTCCCCGCCGCGCGTCCACTCCACGGTCACCGTCTGCCCGGCACGGGGGCGGAGCGCCTGGGTCACGGAGAAGAAGTCCGACACGGCCACGCCGTCGATCGAGGTGATCACATCGCCCGGCTTGAGACCGGCCCGGTCGGCCGGAGACCCCGGGCGGACGATCCCGACCGCAGACGGCATCGTCTCCGCGCCGATCCCCAGCGTCGGCCGCGGCTCGCCCAGCTTCGGCGTCAGTTTCACCTCGCGCGAGGCCCCGTCCTTCGAGCGCATCGTCAGCGTCATCTCGCGCCCCGCGGCACGGTCGATCAGCCCCGAAATCTCCCCCGCGTCGAAAACCGCGACCCCGTCGATCGCCGCGATCTCCTCGCCGGGCTTCAGCCCCGCCGCCTCCGCCGTTCCCCCCGGCACCACCGCCGCAATCACCGTCGAGGCCGGCGAAATCCCGATCTGCCGCGCCGATCCCACGGTCACCGTCGTCTTCCGGATCTCCCCGTTCCGCCGCAGCTCCACCTCCAGCTGCTCACCCTTCCGGCGGCGCACGATCTCCCGGATGTAGTCCTCATACGCGGACACCTTCGAGCCGCCGATCGACAGCAGCTCGTCCCCGACCTGCAGGTCGCTCGTCCACTCGCTCGTGTCCGGCCGCACGTCCCCCACGATCGGCGCCGCCGCCTCCTTCCCGACCATGAACGCCAGCATCATGATCGGAACCGCGGTCACGGTGTTCATGAGGATGCCGGCCATGAAGATCTGAAAGCGCGCCCAGACCCCCTTGCTCATCAGCTCGTCCGTCGCCCCGGACCTCTCCGGCGACATCGGTTCTCCGGCCATCGACACGAATCCGCCGAGCGGCAGCCAGGAAATCCGGTACTCCGTCCCCCGCCACTTGAACCCCCACAGCTTCGGGCCCCACCCGAATGAAAACACGGGACACCGAACGCCGTGCCACTTGGCGAACACGAAATGCCCCAGCTCGTGCACAAAGATAATGAAGCCGACCCCGAGCAGCACCTCGATGGCGGCCAGCAGCGTCTTCAGATAGCCCATGAATTCTCCGGTTGTCCGCGGAAGCGGCCCATCCTACCCGACCCGCGCTTCCCGCGCGACGAAGGTCCGGGCCCAGGTGTCGGTCTCCAGCAGGGCGTCGAGACCCGGGGAGGGGGTGAACGGATGCTCGGCCAGCGCCCGGGCGTTGAGGGCGGCGATGGCGGGGAAGGGGATTCTTCCCTCGAGGAAGAGCGCGACGGAGGCCTCGTTGGCGCCGTTGAGGGCCGCCCCGGCGGTTCCGCCCCGGCCCGCGGCGTCGAACCCGAGGGCCAGCGCGGGAAATCGCCCCGGGTCCGGGGGGAGCAGGTCCAGACGGTGGGGTTTCGCCAGGTCGAGAAACCCGGCCGCCGTGCGCGCCCGGGCCGGAAATGTCAGCGCGTACCGGATGGGGACGGCCATGTCGGGATAGCCGAGCTGCGCGATGGTCGACGCGTCGTGGAATTCGACCAGCGAGTGGATGATCGACTGGGGATGGATCGCGACGGCGATCCGGGAAACGGGGAGGTTGAAGAGCCACCGTGCCTCGATGACCTCCAGCGCCTTGTTCATCATCGTCGCGGAGTCGATCGTGATTTTCGGCCCCATCTGCCAGGTCGGGTGCTTCAGCGCCTGCTCCGGCGTCGCCGCCGCGATCTGCGCCGCGGTCCAGTCGCGGAACGGGCCGCCGCTCGCCGTCAGGATGATCCGGTGGACCTCCTCGGGGCGGCCGGAGCGGAGCGCCTGGAAGATCGCGGAGTGCTCGCTGTCCACGGGGATGATGGAGGCGCCGGTCTCGACCGCGCCGGCCGTGAGCAGCGGCCCCGCCATGACCAGGGCTTCCTTGTTGGCGAGCGCGAGGCGCTTTCCGGCGGAGACGGCACGGACGGCGGAGGGAAGCCCGGCGGCGCCCGTGATGGCCGCGAGGACGATGTCGGTCTCCCGCCCGGGGACGACGACGAGGTCCGCTTCGACCACCGGTTCGTCGCGCCCGAACAGCACGGACACGCGATACGAACCCGCGATCACCCAGGGGTGAGCCGCGACGCCGTCCGCCCCGGCGATCAGGTCGTACGAGCGCACGGTGCCCTCGATGACGACTCGGGCGTCGCGCAGGGGGAGCCGCGACGGCAACTCGACCCGCACTCGCACCTTGCCGAGGAAGTCCGACGGAATCCGCAGGTGGAGGACTCCGGACGACCCTGCGGCCCGGGCGGCTGCGACCGAGAACTCGCGGTACGCTTCGCCGAATCCGACGCGGAGCCTCGCCTCGTCGAGCGCGCCGCCGTCGCACCACAGGCGTGCCGTGCCGTCCGCCCCGAGTTCCGCGCCGTCGACCTGGCGCACGCGCCCGTCGCGGCCACCGAGGGTCGGCGTAAACAGCGCGACGTGGAGGTCGCGCGAGGTGACGGGATTGCCGATGAGGAGGTGGTCGTCGAAGGCGGGGCCCCAGACGCCGCGGTCGAGGTAGACGATGCCGGCGATGCCGGTGGAGCCGTGGGTGTGCTCGATCATGCCCGGGCCGTAACCGAGGCCGTCGTGGGGTTTGCCGAAGGAGGGATACGAGGCGCCGTGGAGGAGCTGGTAGACGGGGGCGCTGTGGCAGTCGGCGCTGTAGAGATTCCCCCGGCGGTCGAAGGCGAGTCCGAAGGGATTGACCTGGCCGCGGGACCAGATCTCGACGCGGGTGCCGTCGGGCCGGAAGCGGAAGACGTTCCCGGAATGCATCTCGAGGGTGCTGCCGTCGCGGGCGCGGACGAGGCTGGTGTTGTTGAAGCCGTGGGTGGCGTAGATCCAGCCATCGGGCCCGGGGCGGAGGCTGGAGATCATGCCGTGGGTGTCTTTCTCATACCCGAGGGGGCCGAAGAGGACTTCGCGGAGGTCGGCGCGCCCGTCGCCGTCGGTGTCGGCGAAGTACCAGAGGTTCGGGATGCTCCAGGCGATGCAGCCGTCGTGATGACCGGGCCGGTGCCAGGGGAGGACGCCGGTGGGGATGTTCAACCCGTCGGCGAAGTCGGTGACGCGGTCGGCGCGGCCGTCGTGGTCGGTGTCCTCGAGGATCTTGATGGCATCGCGGCTGCCCTCGACGCGGGCGCCCCGCGGATCGGACCACCGCACTTTCGGGGCGGCATAAGGATACTCGACGGTGGAGGAAACCCAGACCCGCCCGCGCGAATCGACGGCGAGGTTGATGGGTTTGTTGATCATGGGCTCGGCGGCGAAGAGGCGCGCCTCGAAGCCTTCCGCGACGGTGAAGGCGGCGAGTTCCTCCTCGGGGGAACGAGCCTCGGTCTCGCGCACGAGGTGGTCCTGGCCGATCGCGGGCAGGGCGCAGAGCAGGAGCGGCAGGAAACGCGTCGGGAGCTTCATGAAGCGTCCATGCTGCCAGAATCGTGCGCGGCTGTCTCCCGCGTCTTCAAGGGAGGCGACGATCCGGTTTTCCCGTTGCCTCGCCGCGGCAGGGGCCGGGCCGGCGGGAAGGAAGGGCAGGAATCGCGCCAAATTTTGCGTTTCCATTTTCGGGCGGGCTTGCTAGGCTCCTCGTTCCCAAAAAACGCCCATGAGCCAGAACATCGAATCACTCCAGAAGGAAGACCGGATTTTCGCCCCGACCGCCGCGTTCTCCGCCAAGTCCCACGTCCGTTCCATGGAGGAATACGATGCCCTGCACCGCCGCTCCCTCGAGGATCCCGAAGGCTGGTGGGGCGAACGCGCCGCGACCCTCTCCTGGCAGAGGAAATGGGACCAGGTCCTCGACTGGTCGGAGGCTCCTTTCGCGAAGTGGTTCACCGGCGGGAGGATCAACGCCTCGGAGAACTGCCTCGACCGCCACGTCGCCGCCGGCCGGGGCGACCAGGTCGCGATCCATTGGGTCGGGGAGCCGGGCGACACCCGCACCCTCACCTACTCCGACCTCCTCGCCGAGACCTGCCGCTTCGCCAACGCTCTGAAGGCCCGGGGCATCGAGGCGGGGGACCGCGTCCTCATCTACATGCCGATGGTTCCCGAGGCGGCCGTCGCCATGCTCGCCTGCGCCCGCATCGGCGCGGTGCATTCGGTCGTCTTCGGCGGATTCTCCGCGATGTCGATCGTCGACCGGCTCGAGGACTCGGAGGCAATCGCCGTGATCACCGCCGACGGAGGCTGGCGCCGCGGCTCCATCGTGCCCCTGAAGGAGAACGTCGACGCCGCCCTCGCCTCCTACGGCAAGGTCGAGACCGTCTTCGTCCTGAAGCGCTGCGGCAACGAGGTCGCGATGAAGGCGGGCCGCGACGTCTGGTGGCACGAGTCCGTCGCCCATGCCGGGAGCGACTGCCCGCCCGAGGGCCTCGACGCCGAGCATCCCCTCTTCATCCTCTACACCTCGGGCTCGACGGGCAAGCCGAAGGGCATCCTCCACACCACGGGCGGTTATCTCACCGGCGTCGCGACGACCTTCCACTACGTCTTCGACCACCGGCCCGGCGACGTCTACTGGTGCACCGCCGACGTCGGCTGGGTCACGGGCCACAGCTACATCGTCTACGGGCCGATGGCCTGCGGGGCGACCCAGGTGATGTACGAGGGCGCGCCCAACTCGCCCGACTGGAGCCGTTTCTGGCAGATCATCGAGCAGTACAAGGTCACCATCTTCTACACCGCCCCCACCGCGATCCGCGCCTTCATCAAGGCCGGCGACCATTTCGTGGAGAAACACGACCTCTCCTCGCTGCGCCTGCTCGGTTCCGTCGGCGAGCCGATCAATCCCGAGGCCTGGATGTGGTACCATGAGAAGATCGGCGGCGGACGCTGTCCCATCGTCGACACGTGGTGGCAGACCGAGACCGGGGCGATCCTGATTTCCCCCCTCCCCGGCGCGACCCCGATCGTGCCCGGCACCGCGACGCGCCCCTTCTTCGGCATCGACGCCGCCATCCTCGACGAGTCCGGCAACGAATGCGGCCCGAACGAGGGCGGCAAGCTCGTCATCCGCAAACCCTGGCCGAGCATGCTGCGCACGATCTACAAGGATCCGCAGCGCTACCGCGACACCTACTGGAGCGAATACGAGGGCGTCTACCTCGCCGGCGACGGAGCGCGCGTCGACGAACACGGCTATTTCTGGATCGTCGGCCGTCTCGACGACGTCCTCAACGTCTCCGGGCACCGCCTCGGCACCGCCGAGGTGGAGAGCGCCCTCGTCTCGCACCCCGCCGTGGCCGAGGCCGCGGTCGTGGGCCGTCCCCACGAGATCAAGGGCCAGGCCGTCGTCGCCTTCGTCACGCTCAAGGAGGGCGTCGCGCACGGTCCCGAGCTCGCGAGGGAGTTGCAGAACCACGTCGGCCACGAGATCGGCTCGATCGCGAAGCCGGACGACATCCGCTTCACCCAGTCCCTCCCCAAGACGCGCAGCGGCAAGATCATGCGCCGCCTCCTCAAGGAGATCGTCTCCGGCGGCGAGGTGAAGGGCGACACCTCGACCCTCGAGGACTTCAACGTCGTCGCGAGCTTGCAGAAGGAGGATTGAGGGGGCTCCGCGCGGGACGCGAATGCGCGGAGTCCGCGCAAGCGCGTCCGACGCATCCGGCCTCGCGACCGTTTCTCCGCTCCCAGGCCATGACCGCCCCTCCCTCGCCGTCTCCCGAAACGGAATCGGGATTTGTTCGAACCGTCGGACGCCTGCTTCGCCACGGGCGGAGCGATCCTCCTCACCTCTCGAAAGATCCGATGAAGAGACTCCTCCCCCTGCTCGTCTCCGTTGTCCTCGGTGCCCTCGGTGGTTTTCCTCTCCACGCCGCCACCTTCGAGGCGGATGTCTGCGTGTTCGGGGGCACCAGTGGCGGAGT
>JABWAY010000146.1 GCA_013360825.1 Candidatus Brocadiia bacterium
GCCCTGCCGGCCGCCGCGGCCGCGGACGGGGGGCCGGGCTCCCTCCAGCCGGTCGCGCCGCCGTCCCCGTACGAGATGGACGATCTGGCGCGGCGTCTCAAGGCCGTGGGGGACAAGCTGGAGGCGCGGATCGAGAAGGAGAACCGGGACCTGGCCGAGGCCCGCGGGCATGTGGAGGGGATCCGGGCACGGACGTCGGAGTCGCTGGCGATCCTCGAGAAGGAATCCGCGGCGATCAAGGACGAGCTGGCGGGGAAGGCCGCGGACGAGACCAAGGTTGCGGACCTCACGAAGCGGATCCGGACGGAGCAGCAGAAGGCGCTGATCAAGCGGTTCGTGGCCGCGGAGATGGAGAAGGAGAACGCCAAGCTCAAGGCCGACCTCGGGCTCACGCCGGAGCAGGCGGCGGCCTACGACCAGGTGGCGGCTGAGATGATGGACAAGTTCGCCGATGTCGGGTCGAGCTTCATGGACGGCGAGGCCAACCCGCTGAAGTTCGCCGAGCTGGTCCAGGAGAACAACACGAAGATGTCCGCCGTGCTGTCGCCCGACCAGATGAAGCAGTACACCGACTATCAGCAGAAGCGGTGGGGGAACCGGGGCGGCGGGGGTGGCGGCGGCGGCGGGGAGGGTGCGAAATGAGCAAACTTGCGGGAGCCTCGATGGCCGTGTCCCTGATCGTGGCCGGGGCGGCGGGGTGGGCGCTTCACGACCTGCGCGCCCTTGAACCCAAGGTGGCGGCGCTGGAAGTTCCGGCGGATCCGAAGGCGATTCCGGAGGCGGCGAAGCCTGCGGCGGGCGATCCGCGTGGGGTGCTGGCGTCGCGGATCGAGGCGCTGGAGCGCCGGGTCGAGCAGACGGACGAGACCCGCGGGTTCCACCTGGCGGCGTTCCGCAGGGACGCGGAGGAGACCGGGCTCGACATCGACGCCCAGACGCTGGAGATCCTGGCGCAGCTGGCCGCGATCCGCGCGAATCCGCCGGTCGAGCTCACCGACGCGATTCTGGAGGAGAAGGTGCGGGCCGGGCTGCTGGAGAAGCGCAAGAAGGACATGAAGAAGCTGGTGAAGAAGGAGGGGCAGAAGCAGCTCAAGAAGGCGGACGAGAAGCTCAAGCTCTCGCCGGAGCAGATGGAGAAGCTGAAGAAGTTCTTCGAGGGGCTCTACGACGAGTGGGCGGGGACGCTGGCGCAGATCTTCGGCGGGGAGGAGATCCCGCAGGAGCAGCTGAATGCGAAGGTCGAGGACACCAAGGCGCGCGTGGACGTCGAGATGAAGTCGACGCTGAGCCCGGAGCAGTACGACACGTGGACCAGGGAAGTCGCTCCGTCCTTCTTCCAGGATCCGTTCCGCGGAGGCATCCGATGAAGGCTCTCCTGCCCGCCAGCCTGCTCCTCGCCGCCGTCAGCGGGGCGGGCGTCGCCTGGTTCGCGCCCGTCCGGGCCGACATCCAGGCCCGGAAACCCGCGCTGGACGAGCGCGGGCAGCCGACGACCGCTCAGCCCCTCAGCTCCCTGACCCCCGAGGTCCGGGCGCAGGCGGAGGATCTGCTGCGGCAGACCGGTGACCTCGAGGCGCGCCTGGACGCCCACGAGAAGGAAAGCGAGGCCGCCTGGAACGCGCTGCTGGCGGACGTCGCCCGCGAGAACGCGCGGCGGGAAGTCGAGGGACGCCGGATCGGCTCGGTCCTGGCCGCCGCCGGCGGCAAGGGGGTCGAGGGACAGGTCGAGGAGCTGATGGACGAGACCGCCCGGCGGCGGGCGAAAGGATTCGTCAAGGGGTGGATCGAAATGGAGGCGGGGGTGCTGAAGTCGCGCCTCGCCCTCTCGGGGACGCAGGCGACCGCGATCGACCAGGCCGTCGCAGACATCCTTAAAGAGGAAGGCGAGAAGATCGACGCCTCCTCGCCCGACGACAATTTCATGGGATGGCGCGGGGATGTCATGAAGAGCGCCCGGGGGAAGTTCCAGGAGCGCCTCGACATCGTCCTCACGGGCGAGCAGAAGGCCACCGTGCAGGAATGGTGGAAGGACCCCGACTGGGGGAAGGCGTTCCGGGAGCAGAACTCGGAATCCATCCAGGGGAAGTAGCCGGGCCCGGAATCCCCGGTCCGAAGTCGCTTGACTCCGATTCCAGCCGGTATCTACAATCCGCGCCCGCTGTTGGGGGATCGTTCCTTCTGCGCATCTCAAGGAGGCCGTTGATGAGCGCCCGTTTCTGGCAGACTGCCACGCTGTTTGCCGCCCTTCTCGCCGGTCCGTCCGTGTTCGCCCAGGGAGCAGACGAGGAGTCGTTCAAGTCGCTGTTCCGTGAAGGAGTCGAGGCGTACAAGCGCGGCCAGGCGAAAGAGGCGTATGAGAAGCTGGAGCAGGCGCTTCGCATCAAGGTCGACGACCGCCTGGTCCTGTACATGCGGGACGAGGTCGGTTACGCGGTCCTGACGCAGATGATGGCCGAGGGCGGCGAGATCCGCCAGACGGCGCTGCGCATCCTGGAGTACGCCAAGGGGCGGGCGGAGAGTTTCAAGCGTTCGACGGAGGAGCGCGAGAAGCTGGTGGAGCAGATGGATTCGGACAGCTTCCCGCAGACGACGGAAGCGATGCACAAGCTGATGAACTGCGGGACGTGGGCGTGCGAGAACCTGGTGGCGCACCTCGGGGACACGAAGAGCGAGCGTCTGCGGACGAACGTGATCGTGTGTCTGTCGAAGATGGCGGAGGAGGCGACGCTTGCGGTCGCCGAGGCGCTGAATTCGACGGACAAGCTGACCCGGCAGAACGCGTGCGTCGTGCTGGGGAACATCGGCGACATCCGCGGGCTGGCGGAACTGCGGCGCGTGGTGGAGAACGGGAGCGAGGCGGCTGAGGTGAAGAGTTTCGCGCAGTCCGCGATCGACCGGATCATGAAGGCGCACCCGGAGGAGTCGGCGTGGGCCGGGAAGAGCGCGAAGGAGACGTACGTCGGGCTGGCGGAGCGGTGGTACCGGTCGCATCCGTCGGTGATGCACTACATGTTCGGCGACCACCTGGTGTGGCGCTGGTCGCCCTCGAAGGATGCGCTGGTCGGCCGTGAGGTTCCGCCGTTCGCGCTGAACGAGGAGCTGGCGGAGGAGGCCTGTCACGACGCGATCGCCCTCGACAACAATTTCCTTCCGGCGTGGAGCCTGATTGCCTGCGTGTCGTACCAGCAGGAGGAGGAGGGGCGGATCGCCCTGGAGGACGGAGAGTCCAAGCTGGCGATCGGGGACATCAAGCCCGAGGACCTCGAGGGGCTGAAGAAGGAGCTCGCGAACATCGACCAGGCCGGGTATCTGGGGCAGATGGGCGGCACGACGGCCCTGTTCCTGGCGCTGGAGAAGAGCCTGGCGGACGAGACGGCGCAGGTGAGTGCGGCGATCTGCCGGGCGCTGGCGCGGACGGCGAAGTGGGAGGAGCTGCCGGGCGCGGCCGGGGCGGCGGGGACGCCGCTGTCGGAGGCGCTCAAGAACGGCGACAAGAGGGTCCGTTATGCGGCGGCCGAGGCGGTCGCGGCGCTGTTCCCGCAGCAGTCGGTCGGCAATTCGGAGCTGGTCGTGCCGAACCTGGCCGAGGCGGTCGGTGAGCAGTCGGTCCGGGTCGTCCTGCTGATCGAGCCCGACGACAACACGCGCGGCCAGATGCGCGAGGCGCTCAACGGGATGGGCTGCTACGTGGTGGAGGCTCCCGATGCCGCGCGCGGCCTGATGAAGGCCAAGGAGTTCCCGACCGAAGACGTGATCATCTGCGACGGGACGACGCTCAACCAGGTCGTCTTCAGCGTGAGCGTGCTGGGCAAGAACCAGAGCGAGGCGTCCGTGCTGGACTCGCTTCAGGAGGACCTGCGGACCCGCCAGATCCCGATCATCGTCACCGGCGGAAGCAACGAGGACGTCAGCAAGTGGCAGGGGATCTTCAAGACCGAGGTGAAGGACTATTCGCTCAAGACGATCGACGCGGCGGAGTGGAAGAAGAAGCTGGATCCGATTTTCGCCGAGGACAAGGTCCTGAACCGGTCGAAGCGTCGCGCCGAGGAGTCGGCGATCCGTGCGGCCGAGGCGATCGCCTCGATCCGGATCCAGGACACCGCGTTCACGAACTTCGCTTCGGCCGTCGGCCCGCTCGCCGGGGCGCTCGAAGGCCGTCCGGACACGATCCGCATCCCGGTCTGCAAGGCGCTCGGGGCTCTCGGCCAGGCGGACCAGACGGCGATCGACGCTCTTTCGAAGGTGCTGGCCGACCCGGGCAACGACAAGGGCGTCCGGTGCGCGGCGGCGGAGTGGGGGCTGGCCCGGATTTTCCAGCAGTCCGGCGCGACCCCGAACGAGGACTGCGTGAAGGCCCTGATCGCGGGGATCACGGACGCGGACAACGACGTCCAGCGGGCGACTTCCAGGGCGATCGGCGCGGCGAAGATGTCGAACGAGCAGCGCGCGGCGATCTTCGCGGAGAAGCGGCTGCACGGGATCAAGTAGGACCGGAAGGAAGACACGAGGCCCCGGCGAAAAGCCGGGGCCTTTTTTCATGGACCGGTCGCCCCCCCGGAGGCTGTAGAATGCGGGACAGGGGGAGCAGGAGTCGCGCCATGCTCCGAGTCGCAGTCGTGCTGCTGGGTCTGTCCGGCGTCGCCCACGCCGGGTTCGGGTTCACGTGGTCGCACACCTCCAGCCATTCGAGCTGGAACGTCTCGGTCGGTGTCGGAGGCTACGGCGCGGCCGTCATCCCGGTTCCGGCTCGCAGTTTCGGCGTGATCCATGGCCGCCGCCCGACTCCCGGGAACCGGTTCCTCGCGACGACGGAGAACGTCTGGTTCTACAACCCCTACGATCCGCCGAGCTACCGGACGTTCGGGCTGGTCTACCTGGACGCCGACGGGCGCGTGACGGGCGTTTCCGAGTACCCGAAATCCGGCCGCGGGTTCGACTTCGACCTGACGGTGATCCAGCGCGAAGCCGCGATCCGTGAGCGGGGTCTCGGGACCGCGGACGCCGCGGCGCGGAAGGCCCGGAGCGCGGCGATCCGGGCCGGACTGGACTTCCTGCGCTCGCGGCACTACGTGGACGCCCAGACGGCGCTCAAGGGGGCGGTCTGGATCGATCCGGAGGACGGGCCGGCGCAGATGCTGTACGGGATTGCGCTTCTGGCCTCAGGCGAGGTCCCCCCGGCCGCCAAGGCGGTCCGCCGCGGACTGGAGGCGATGCCGGAATTCCGGGCCGGCTGGGCGCGGCTCGTGGACCTCGTCCCGGACCGGGGCGAGCGGGAACGGATCGTGCGCGACATCGACTCCCGACTGGCCGCCGACGCCGGCAACGCCGGCCTCCGGTTCCTCGCCGGCTGGCTGCTCTTCTCGCAGGGCGAGCCCGCGCGGGCCGCCGAGCACTGGAAACTTCTCCCCGAAGACCCGTTCCGCGCGCGCCTTCTCGCCCTCGCCTCCGACTGATCGCCGCAGTTCCGTCGTCGCCATCCCGCGGCGCCGCCGCTATACTCCCGCCGTGCAGCAGAATTCCTTTGGCGCCCTCGCCGTCCAGCGCGGCTACCTCACGCTCAGGCAGCTCAACGAGTGCCTGTCGCTTCAGAACTCCCTCCGCCAGCAGGGGAAGGCTGCTCCGAAGATTGCGACGATTCTGATCAAGAAGGGGCACATGACGGTGGAGGCGGCGCGGGAGGTGATTGACGCGCAGAAGGCGGACGGGACGGAGCCGGAGGAGGAGGGGCTGGAGGAGATCGCGCTGGCGGACCAGGTGGACCTGTCGTTCGGGGCGGTGGCGGGGGATCTCGGGCTGGCGCTGGCGGAGCAGGTGGAGGAGTGCCTGCGGGAGCAGCGGGAGAAGAAGATGCGCCGCGTGCCGCACCGGCGGATTGCGGCGATGATGGTGGACAAGGGGTATCTGACGTCCGCGCAGGCGAAGATGGTGCTGAAGGTGCAGGAGAAGAAGCGCGGGTATGAGCTGATTCCCGGGTATCGGGTGCTGGGGCTGGTGGGGCGCGGGGCGATGGGGACGGTGTACAAGGCGCTTCAGGTGCGGATGGAGCGCGAGGTGGCGATCAAGATCCTGTCGCCGAAGTATGCGCACCGGCCGGAGTTCGTGGAGCGGTTTTTCCGCGAGGCGAAGGCGGCGGCGCGGGTGAGCCACGCGAACATCATCCAGGCGATCGATGTCGGGGAGTACAACGGGCTGCACTATTTCGTGATGGAGTACGTGGACGGTCGCTCGGTCGGGAGTCTTCTGGCCCGCGGGGAGACGTTCGAGGCGAAGGAGGCGTGCTCGATCGTGCGACAGGTGGCGTCGGCGCTGGAGGCGGCCTGGCTGGCGGGGCTGCTGCACCGGGACGTGAAGCCTGACAACATCCTTGTGACGGACGCGGGGACGGCCAAGCTGTGCGACCTGGGTCTCGCGAAGGCGATGGCGGGGGATCCGGACGAGACCGACCCGGAATTCGCGGTGGGGACGCCGGACTACATCTCGCCGGAGCAGTCGCTCGGGGTCGACCAGATCGACATCCGGAGCGACATCTACTCGCTCGGGGCGACGTTCTATCACATGGTGACGGGGCAGCTCCCCTTTACCGGCATCGACGCGGTCGCGGTGATGCGGAAACACGCGACCGAGGAGCTGCTGCCGCCGCGCATCCGGAAGCCGTCGCTGCCTCTGGGCGTCAACCTGATCATCTGCCGGATGATGGAGAAGTCGGCCCCTGCGCGCTATCAGCAGCCCGGCCAGCTGATCCGGGACCTGGACGCGGTGCTCGCGGGGCAGCCGCCGCCGACATTCCGCGCGGTGATGGAACAGTCGCAGCCGGGGGCGGCGGGGAGCGGCCGGAAGGGGCCGATGCTGAAGCGCCTGCGGCGGTAGCTGTCGCGGATGGACTCCGGGCGGGGGCGGCGGGCTCCTGTGCGCTCACCCGGTTGTCATGGGACGCTCATGCAGGACTCACGAGCGGCCCGGCAGGCTGGCTCCAGTGCTTTCAGGAGCCGCCCATGCTGACCTTTCAATCCCGCCGGGATCGGTGGATTCTGATGCGGGTGCTCCTTCCTGTCGCGACGCACGCCGGGGAGCACATCTTCGGGAACGGAGATGCGGCGACCTGGTCGGCCCTCGCCACTCTCTCCGTCGTCACGGGTCTGCTCCTCATACCCGTCTACCGGCGGTTCAGGACCCTGGCCTCGATCGCCCTGACCAATCCCCTGACCGGGGTGGGGAATCGTTGTGCTTTCGAGGAGGACACGGCGCAACCGGGATGGCGGGCGGCGATGAGTTCTCCCTCGTCCTGAAGTGCCCGGCCTGCGACGCACCTGACCTCGCGCGGGAAATCGCGGCAGAAATCGAAGCGACGACCGGGGCGGCCGCCGGCATCGGGGTCTCGACAGCGGTCGCGGGCGAAACCACGGGATCCGCTCTTGCGGAGGCAGATGCCCGGACGGACGCCGTCAGGTCCCGCAGGCCTGTGATCCGGCGTGGCTGGCGGGCGTCCCGCGTCCGCCCCCCCGGGTCACGGCGGGCTCATGGAGCTTTCATCCGGGGCCGTGGTGCACTTCGCTTCCGGAATATGCGGCAACCAGACTCCATCCTTTCCATGACGGCTGCAGACCCGATTCTGGACAATCCGTTTTACTTCAATCTTCACTCCTGACTCACCGATCCGTCATGTGCCCGGCGGCATCATTGCCCCCCATGACACAGACCACGGACGTCGCCGACCGCGCCTATCTCGGCTGGCGGAACAAGTACGCGAACGAGCCCGCGCGCTGCCGGAACTACGAGGGACGGTTCGCCGGCGCCCCGGGGCGGCGCGTCCTGAGCTGGCTGGACGCCCGGATGGTCCTGCGCGCGCTCCGCGGAGTGCCGCGGGGATCGCTCATTCTGGACCTTCCCTGCGGGGGCGGGAGGCTCACGCGGGCGCTGACCGGCGCCGGGTATCGCACGCTCGCCTCGGACTACTCCGACTGGATGTGCCGGGAGTCGCAACCGGCCGCCGTCGCCGCCGTCCGGGCCGATGCCACCCGGCTCCCGTATCGCGACGGCGCGTTCGCGGCCTCCGTCTGCTTCCGTTTCCTCCACTCCGTCCCCGCTCCGCTCCGGATCGCCTCCATCCGGGAACTCGGGCGCGTCTCCGGCATCGTCGTCCTCAACTACCTCAATCTCCTCTCGATCCGGAGCCTCCGCCTCTTTCTCGGCCGGCGCAAACCCCTGAAGTCCCGGATCTCCGAGACCCAGGCGATCGCGGAAGTGGAATCGGCGGGGCTGACGGTCCTGGGGTGCGAGTACAAGGCGAGGTTTCTGTTCGAGGACTTCGCGGTCGTGGCGAAGGCCGCCCCGGCGGCGCCGCCCTCCGCGCAGCCGCAAATGGCCGACTCCGTCAGCGGCGGTCGAACTCCTGCCATTCCCGCCGCTCCCCCCGGCCCTCGGGACCGCGATCGGGCCGGGTGCCTCATCGCGGAAGTCCATCGCCCGGACTGATCGCTCCGACGTGTCTCTCCGACCCGGTAGAATCGCCCCCACATGAACAGCCTTCCCCTCGTCACGCTGATCGTCCCCCTCTTCAATCGCCCCCTCACCCTCGCGCGCATCCTCCGGGCCCTCGACGCGCAGACGCTGCCCCCGGGGGAAACCGAGGCGATCTTCGTCGACGATTCCGGGTCGGAGTCTTACGCGCGACAGCAGGCGGTCCTGGACGGCGCGCCGCCCCGGTGCGCCTGGAAGCGCCTGGAGACCGGGCTGCCGCGCGGCGTGAACGGCGTCTCGGTGGCGCGGAACCTGGCGATCCGCGCGGCGCGCGGGGAGGTGCTGGTGTTCATGGACGACGACTGCGTGCCGCATCCGCGGATGCTGGAAGAGCATGCGCGGGCCTACGAGGGGGGAGCGCGGCGGATCTGCGTCGGCAACCGGAGCGAAGACGAGGGAATCCTGAAGCTCTCTCCGCCGCTGCCCCTGGATCGGGAGAAATCCCGGCGTGAGATGGAGAAATCGCAGCGGGGAGAGCTCGGCGGGGGGGACTTCATCACCGCCAACGCCAGCGCGCGGCGCGGCGATGTCCTGGAGGCGGGACTGTTCGACGAACGCTTCGCGCGCGCCGGGGAGTACGGGTACGAGGACCGCGACCTCGGGGACCGGCTGCTCGCGCTGGGTCTCCCGTTCTGTTTCCTGAGGGACGCCGCCGTCTGGATTGCTCCGCGCGAATCCGAGCCGTGGGAGGGGGCGAAGGTGGAGGCGGGGAAGCGTGCGCACGCCCGGTACCGGACGATCCGGAAAGGGCTGCTGGCCGATGCGGTCCGCGCGGTCCGGCGGAAGTTCAGGACTTCCGGCGACTGACGGCGGCGGGGCGGAGCCGGAGGGCGGCGACGATCACGCCGAGGAGGGAGACTGCGATCGCGGTGGTCCAGACGGCGTCGAACGGGCGGAGGTGGCAACTCGCGGGAATCCGGATGTCGAGGTCGCGGAAGGCGGGGCGGAGGACGTCCAGCAGCTGCGCGTCGTATCCGGCGAGAAGGGGCGCCGCGGCGAGGGCGGCGAAGGCCGCGGCCTGCAGCGCCGGGTGAGGCGCGTGGGGAGGCGGGGCGGAGCGGTCGCGGGGCGGGAAGAGCGCCGGGAGGAACTGTCCCGGCGCGACGAAGCCGCAGACCAGTCCGGCGAGGGCAGCGCTGCCGAATGCGAACCCGGCCAGGACCGGGAGGGAGAGGGCGAAGCAGGCGGGGGCGGCGAGGTCTGCGAATGAAAGCCCCGGGACCGGGGCGGATGTGCCGGCGGTGG
>JABWAY010000521.1 GCA_013360825.1 Candidatus Brocadiia bacterium
AGCCCCGGTGCGCCACCAGCCGCGCGCCCTGCCACAGCCCGCCAAAGGGCAGCGAGACATCCGGGATAAACCCGACCAGCGCCTCGCGCAGCGGAAAGCGCCCGCCTTCCCAGCCCGGCGCGGTGACGATCACCTCGATCGTGTTGTCGTGGGCGGGCCGGATGAGATCCGTCACGTCGAACGTAAACGGCGTCCACATGCCCTGGTGCTCGCCCACGCGCTGTCCATTCACGATCACTTCGGCGTGGTAGCTGACCGCGTCAAACTGCAACTCGATAACGCGCCCCTGCCAGTGGCTCGGCACGCGCACCGTCCGCCGGTAGCGCGCCGGGGTTCGGGTATACTGTCCGTCATTCACGACCCACAGGTGCCAGGAGGATTTCATGTCAGGCCACAGTCACTGGGCGACGATCAAGCACAAGAAGGCCGCTGCGGACGCCAAGAAGGGGAAGGCGTTTTCGAAGGTCGTGAAGCTGATCATGGCGGCCGCGAAAAAGGGCGGCGGCGACCCCAAGAACAACCTCAAGCTCCTCTACGCCCTGGAGAAGGCCAAGGACTGCAATCTGCCGAAGGACACGATTGAGAAGGCGATCAAGAAGGGGACCGGGGAGCTGGAGGGGGTCACCTACGACGACGTCACCTACGAGGGGTACGGGCCCGGCGGGTGCGCGGTGATGGTGGACGCGCTGACGGACAACCGGAACCGGACGGTCTCGGAAATCCGCAAGATCTTCGACCACAAGGGAGGGAATCTCGGCGACTCCGGGTGCGTCGGGTTCATGTTCGAGAAGAAGGGGATCCTCCTGATCCCGCGGGGGACGCTGACCGAGGACGCCGCGATGGAGCTCGGCCTCGAGATCGGCGCCGAGGATGTCCAGCCTGCGGACGACCAGTTCGAGATCGTCTGTGCCCCGGCGGACTTCGCCGCGGTGGTCGGAGCCCTCAAGGCGAAGAACATCGAGACCTCCTCCGCCTCGATCGTGCGCGTCGCCAAGACGCGCGTCGATCTCCCGAACGACAAGGCCAAGGGAGCGCTCGGCCTGATGGACGCCCTGGAGGAGCACGACGACGTCCAGGAAATCGCCTCGAACTTCAACCTGCCGGAAGGCTTCGTCTCTCTCTGAGGCGTGATCCGATGGCAAGAATTCTCCTGAAGGGCGTCACGGGGATCGTGAAGGACGAGACCTTCCCGATCCAGGGGGGGCAGGATGTGCTCCTCGGCAGGAGCCGCTCCTGCGAGATTTCGCTGAAGTCCTGCCGGGCGTACTCGGCGATGGAGCCGGAGGAGCGCGACCGGGACGAGGGGCTGCTGACCGTCTCGCGCAAGCACCTCCGGATCCGGTTCCTGAAGGACGACGGCGTGGAGCTGGAGGACCTCAGCTCGAACGGGACGTTTCTGGACGGGAAGCGGGTGGAGAAGATCGTGATCAGCGATCTCCCGAAGAAAACGTACGAGCTGCGGCTCGGGCGGCGGGAGACCTTCACGATGGAGTTCAGCGCGACGTAGCGCGCCGCATGGGCGCCACCGGCCGGGCACGCATCCTCCTGACCGCCGGGGACCCGCTGGGAATCGGTCCCGAGATCTGCGCCGCGGCGCGCGCCGCCCTCCCCGGGGTCCGGCTGGTCGGCCCCCGCGCCT